>JADYYC010000264.1 GCA_020853835.1 Anaerolineales bacterium | reverse complement strand
TGGATGAAAAAAAGCTGGATGGTCCCAACCCAGCTCAAGGACCAGGTTAACACAAGCGCTCTTACTGGCATATACCTGCCCTTCTGGACGTTCGATGCGCTCACTCGGGCGGACTGGAAAGCCGAAGTGGGTCATACCGAAATCGAGCGTTATTATGAAGACGGAGAATGGAAAACTCGCTCTGTAACAAATTGGCGCTGGGAGTCTGGTCATGTCGAACTGGCGATCGACGATTTAATCGTGCGAGGGACGGATCGGGTCAGCGCACGCTTGCTTGATGAGATATCGAATTTCGACCTTTCAGAGCTGGCTAAGTACGAGCCCAAATACCTGGCTGGGCTTGGGGCAAAATCTTATGACATACCTCTGGAGAAAGCCTGGGAAATAGCGCGCAGCCAGATGCGCGAGCGCACGCGCCAGGTGTGCAACCAAAAGACCAGCACATCCCAGGTCAGAAATTTCAGCATGAAACTCGACTTCGCCAACGAGCAGTGGAGAAATATTCTGTTGCCGGTATATCTGGTCAGTTACATCTATCAGAAACAGTCGTTTCAAGTGGCCATTAACGGACAGAACGGCCTGATCAGCGGTCAGCGCCCGGCCGATTGGAATAAGATCTGGCTGGTGATCGGGGCATTGTTGGCGCCAGGGTTATTCTTCGGGCTGGTCGGTTTGTTGACGATCCCGCTGGCCGGCGCGGGTTTAGGGATGAGCGCGTTTGGGTTTGTCTTACTCGTCATTGGGATGGTCCTGAGCGTCGTGATCTATCAAAAAGCGGAAGCGTTGGATGACCTTTGAAATGGCTCAAGAAGGACAAGCAAAACATCACTCGCCGGCCGAACAGTTGACGGGCGCAGAACTGGGTTGGGGAAAACCGCTCCAAACCTGGCTGTGTGAGCAATGCGACTGGCGTTACATCACACTGCCACAGGAGACGGAGAAGCTGCGCTGCCCGCACTGCTTCACGGGAGCGCTTTCACGCTATGACGGCGCGTTGAATGAGCTCGTATATTTCCATGCCCCCGAGCTGGTCATACCGCACAGCCTGCCACCGGAGCGTCTGGAGGAATCTATCCAGCAATTCGCCCGCGGCATCCCATTCGCCCCGTTGGATCTGAACCCGGCACAAATCCGCAAACGGCTTCGCCCGGTTTACCTTCCGGTCTGGCTGGTCGACAGCCGGGTGAAAGCAAACTGGAAAGCAGAGGCCGGCTTCTATTATCAGGTGGTGAGCCACCAGGATGAATACGAACAGACGTGTGGAGAATGGGTCAGCCGCAAGATGCAAGAAACCCGCACGCGTTGGGAGGTGCGCCTGGGGAACCTCGAGCGGGAATATCATAACGTCCCATCGCCTGCGCTCGAAGAACACCAAAAAATCTTGCAACAGGTTGGGGAATTCGATTTCAGCCTGATCGCAGACTACCAACCGGAAAACTTAAGCGGGGTATTTGTCCGGCTTCCGGACCGCGTCCCGGAGGATGCCTGGAGCGAGGCTGTCCCCATCTTTGAACAGAACGCAGCCGAAGAATGCAGGCAGGCCAGCGGGGCGGATCAGTTTCGCCAATTTAACTGGCAGCCCCAATTTCAGGATCGAAATTGGAGCTTATTGCTCCTGCCGGTATATACCAGCTATTACCTGGATGATCAACAGATCCCTCAACCGGTCATCATCAATGGAGAAAATGGGCGTTTATCCGGAAAGCGTGCGGCTTCTCAGCAGCGAGCTCAGAAGACCTCCATCATGCTCTTTGCGTTAGCGGTGGTTCTTTTTCTGGTCAGCATGAGCCTGGGCGCGGCGGGCGTCCTGTTCCCTCCAGCTTTTGTACTGGCTGTGGTCGTCATCGTGCTGGCTTTTCTGCTCAGTGCAGGCGCGGTCGTGCCGGTTGTCAGGGTATGGTGGTTTAATCGCTCCCAGCAGCTTAAATAGCCCGTGTGTAAATCCGGTGATTCTTATAGGGCTTGCCCCCGAGGTTGATGAGATCGTTGCGCATTTGCACAGCCGTTTCAGCGACCTGGGTTAAATCTGCATGTTCGAAGTGGAAATCCTTGACGGTTTTTTCCATCTCAGAGTATAACAGCGCGTTCCCGCCCCGGCCCTGGAATTCTTCCAGGATACCCTCGCCATTCAATGAAATCCATTTCGTTCGCTTCATCTCGAGCAAAACATCAATGATCCCAAATGGAAAGAGGCGGCCTTTGCAGCGTTGCAGGGCCGCAGAGACATCTGCAAAACCGAAAAGAAATCCAACCACGTCATCGCCGTGGACGATGATTTTGATCAAGCGATAGTCGGCGATCGTGACGACCGTATCGACAATATATTTAACCTCAGCATCGGTAAGCGGCGCATATTCCCAGTTGTTCACAAAAGTTTTGTTATAGGCATTGCCAATTCTGGGCGCCCATTCGATCAACTCTTTCCTGCTTTTGAACCGCTTGACTCGCAGGGTGCCTCGCTCCTGAACTCGATCCGCAATGCGGTGGACGCGCTCGGGGATGGTGAAGTCTTTGGTTCCAATGTAGCAGGAGACAAAATCCACCTCTTTCTCGAACCCCATCGCTTCGAGCATTCTGGGTATATAGGGGTGGTTGTAATTCATCATCGTCATCATCTGGCGGTGTTCGAATCCCTCGACCAGTATCCCATACCCATCCAGAGCGGCTAAGCCCTTCGGGCCAAACATCGTATCCAGACCCCGGGCGCTGGCCCAATCAAACGCACGCTCGAACAGCGCTTCGATGGTCTCCTGGTTTTCTTCGCATTCAAGAAAATAAAATTGGGCTTTCTTCGCGCCATGATAATTGTTATAGTTCTTGTTCTCCAGGACTGCCAGGCGACCGACATCTTTGCCGTCCCGCACCGCAATGAAGAAGTCCGCGTCTGAGTGCTCATAAAAAGGGTGTTTCTTACGATTCAGCGCAGTTTCGACATCCATCCGGATGGGCGGAACCCATTGCGGCGTGTTTACGTAGAATTGAAAAGGGATCTCAACGAAACGGCGAACGGTTGATTTCGAGCTGGTGTCAATTTTCTCTATATTCAACATGATTGCCTCTGAATGATCTTGGGATTACGAATTGGATCGCCAATGGACTGTTTATCTTAACACGAAATATTGCTTCGGGTTGCTTGTTTTTCTATTTTCTCAAGCCAACAGGTCTTGCAGGGCCTGCTCGATGGTCTGAAAATCAAAGCTAAAACTTGCTTTCTGCAGGCGATCAGGCAGAACGCGCTGACCTCCCAGGACGGTGACCGACATTTCGCCAAACAACAGGCGGATGACAAACGCTGGAACCGGGATAAATCCCGGCCTGTGCATTACCTTGCCAATCGCGCGGGCAAGCTCTTTGTTTTGCACCGGATTGGGCGCGCTGACGTTATAGACACCCGTTGTCTCAGGGTGCTCGATAAAAAAGCGCAGCGCCGCGACCTGGTCTTTGATATGCACCCAGGAAAACCATTGGCGCCCGCTTCCGAGTGGACCGCCAGCAAAGAGGCGGAATGGCAGCAGGATCCTCGGCAACGCGCCCCCTTGCATTGCCAGCACGACCGCCCCGCGATAGACGACCCTGCGCACACTATAATCTTCAACCGGACGCGTGGATTCTTCCCAGGCGCGCGTTACCTGGCTCAGAAATCCTTCACCTGCATGATCGCTTTCGGTGATCTTCTCCTCCCCATGCACTCCATAGAAATCCACACCAGATGATTGGACGACCAACCCCGGCTTCTGCTTTGCCCCTGCCACCGCCTGTGTCACCGCTTTGCCCGCGTTTTCCCGGCTCTCGACAATGATCTTTTTTCGCTCGGCGGTCCAACGGCCTTCGCCGATATTTGCGCCGGCGAGGTTGATGATCGCGTCCGCACCCTCTGCCAGATGGCCCCATCCTTCAGCGGAGCGCGCGTCCCATTTGACAACCCTCGCCCCCTGCGGCGATTTCTGCGCATGCCGGTCAGGGTCACGACTCAGCAAAATAACTTCATGTCCATCTTTCAACAAATCGACCGCAAGCGCCGTTCCAACCAGTCCAGTTCCACCGGTAATAATGATCCTCATAGAGTTTCTCCAAAAACGATGAACGAGAGCTTGAATTGCTGATGAAAATTATATTGACAATCCATTTATTTGTCGAGTTATCGTAGGTGATACGTTGCAGGGCTGTGGGCGCCGGTCATCGCATGACCAGAGTAAGTGCGCTTCTAATAGACCATTGATCACCGGACGGCGTCCTGTTATGATATATTTCGGACTGCAAACAAATCCGATTACGTATCTTGTGAGGAAAATACATGTCGACTCTTCGCTCTGACCGCGCCAGACGCCGGGCCGCCAGGCTGCGCAACACGCGCATCGCCATCGTCGTGGTGGTCATTCTAATTATTGCTGCAAGCGCTTTTTTCATTTGGAGTTCCCGCTCAACAAAAGCGCCTCAAGCCATCGGTGAGGGTAATATGATCACCACCGCTTCAGGCTTGCAATACGAGGACTTGCTCGTCGGAGAAGGCGCTCAGGCACAGCCCGGAGACACCGTCAGCGTCCATTACACAGGCTGGCTGCAAGACGGCACCAAGTTCGATTCCTCGCTCGATCGCGGCCAGCCCTTCACCTTCACGCTTGGTCGAGGCGAAGTCATTAAGGGGTGGGATAAGGGCGTTGCCGGTATGCGGGCAGGCGGCAAGCGCCGGTTGGTCATCCCGCCAGACCTGGGATACGGGTCTCAAGGGGCGGGCGGGGTTATCCCGCCGGGCGCCACGCTGATCTTTGAGGTTGAATTGGTAGAAATCAAATAATATTCTGCCCCAGGTCAGCAGCGCATCACGGCCCTACAAGTCAATGAAATTAAACATTACAGCCAGTGGCGAAATCCACTGGCTGTAAGGGTTTAATAGATGAGCGCGCAGCAGGTCAAGACGAGACCGGCTGGCCAAGTTTATCGTAAAGCACTTTCCCTAGCCGGGCGATGCCGGTTTGGATCCTTTCGGGAGTGGCGTTCGAGAAATTTAGCCGCATTGTATTGTGCCCACCGCCGGTAGGGAAGAATGCCGACCCTGGGACAAAGGCGACCTTTTGCTCAATTGCGTCCTTTAGCACATCCGCTGCATCGAGCTCTTCAGGCATCGTGCCCCAAAGGAACAACCCGCCTTTCGGTTGAGTCCATTCGACGCCTGGCGGGAAATATGAATCCATCGCTCCCAGCATCACGTCTCGCCGCTCGCCATAAACCTTGCGAATGAGCTTGACATGCCGGTCCAAGAAACCGCCATGCGCAACTTCGTACGCCACGAGCTGGTTGAACGTGGAGGTGTGAAGATCCGCCCCTTGTTTTGCCTGGACGAGTTTACGGATCACTTCCGGTGGCGCGATAACCCAGGCCAGCCTCAAGCCCGGCGCCAGTGTCTTTGAGAAGGTGCTCAAATAGATCACGTTTCCGCGGTAGCACTTATCGCCGTTCTCTCGGAGTTGGCTGTCCAGCACCACGATCGGGGATAGATGCTCCCCCTCGAAGCGCAACTGGCCGTAAGGATCGTCTTCGACGATTGGCACGCCGTAGCGGTCAGCTAATTCGATGAGTTTGTGACGGCGCTCGAGCGATAACGTCACCCCCGTAGGATTTTGGAAATTGGGCAGGACGTAAATGAACTTGGGGCCGCTTCTCAGCGCCTCTTCAAGCGCATCGGTCACCATCCCGTTCTCATCCATCGGAACCGTGACATACTCCGCGCCATAGCTGGCCCAGGCTTGCAGCGCGCCCAGGTAAGTGGGCGATTCGACTAAAATCCGGTCGCCTGGGTTGATCAAGATCTTGCCCAGCAGATCCAGCGCCTGCTGCGAGCCAGAGGTAACCAACACGTTGTCAGGCGTGATCTCAATGCCAAAACGATTGGTATGGCGCACAATCATCTCACGCAAAGGCTTATATCCCTCAGTGGCGCCATATTGCAGGGCTACACTCCCATGTTCGCGCAACACCCGCTCGCTTGCCGCCACGAACTCTTCATATGGAAATACATCTGGAGCAGGCATTCCTCCGCCAAATGAAATAATATCCGGTTGTTCGGTCAGCTTCAGCAGCTCGCGAATGGCAGAACTCCCCATTCGCTGTGTTCGCTGTGCGAAGCGGTGATCCCATGGTGTCTGCATTTTCATCTCCTTGGAATATTCCTTATCTCGAGCCGGTATTAACAGTTCGCCAACGGGCGTATCGATTACATGAAGCGACTGATCACCCTGGCCGGTGAAGCCAGAACTGCGCGATCACCTAATCTAAAAGACGCAGGAGGTTTTCCGAGTTTTTCCGACGCGCTTTGGAAAATTAGGATCTGCTGTCCTTCCTCATTATACTTCGGATCAAGATATGCCTGTCCAACCAAAGCGCCATCGGTATCCACTGCACAGCTTGTCACCCAGCCGATCACCTTTCCGCGACCTTCCAGGACGGGATCACCTGGATGGGCCATTTTGATGCCTTTCTCCTCGAAACGGAAACGCACCACGATCCCATGACGAGTGCCCAGGTTTTTGAGATAGGCGTCACGTCCAATAAACCAGGGTTTGTACAGCTTGACATACGAACCAAACCCTGCCAGAGCGACGCTGAGATCGGGCTCCGCAAGCTTGCCCGATCCAAACCCCATCTCGTGTCCGTAAAGCGGCAGGCCAGCTTCGGTGCGCAGCGAATCGCGCGCCCCCAGGCCGATCGGTTTGATGCCCAGCGGTTCCCCGGCCTTGAGCAGCGCGTTGAAAAGAGCTTCAGCTTTATCGGGATGCACAAATAGCTCAAAAGCCATCTTCTCGCCCGTGTATCCGGTGCGCGAGATCACCAGGTCATACCCACCGACCCTGGCTTCACAAAGCTCGGTGCGTTTCAATTTCAAAATCCGTTGGCGGGTCGGCACGTCGACATCCAATGCAAACAGCACCTCGCGTGAGCGTGGACCCTGCAGTGCCAGGTCCACCAGCATATCCTTGCCTTCTTTCGGGTCGCGCAAATTGCGCAGCACGACCTTCCGGCCAAATACCCTGGCATTTGGCCGGTCGTTCTGGACCAGCACTTTTCCATCTCGAACACTGTTCAGCCAGGCCCAATCCTTGTCGTCATTCGAGGCGTTGACAACGAGCAGGTATTTTTCTTTCGCTCTGTGATATACGAGCAGGTCGTCGATGACTTCCCCGTCCGGATCAAGGAAATGGGTGTAACAAGATTCACCCACTTCAAGCGCGCTGATATCATTTGCGACAACACAATCAAGGAATATCACCGCATCCGGGCCTTCAACCTGATAAACGCCCATGTGGGCAACGTCGAATAACCCCGCGGCCTCCCGGACCGCACGATGCTCCTCGAGAACTGATGTGTACCAAACTGGCATCTCCCAGCCGGCAAACGGGATCAGCTTTGCGCCTAATTTCTTGTGAGTCTCGTAAATAGGTGTGCGCCGTAAAGGTTTTTCGGTCTCTTCCCATTTGAACTTTGGCAAGCCTGCGCCCTCCTGGGGCTGGCAGCCGATGTAATAAGGTTTATCCGATGCAACCCGGTTCGAGTCATCTGGTGGGACTGGCTCAAGGTCGGCGTCGCTCACCCAAACCGGCCCAGGGAGCTTACGGTAGGGGTCGTCGCCAAAGTGCACATATCCATCCGACAGGTCGCGCAGCCAGCTTGCCGCCGTGCCCGCCGCCTCGGCAGGCACCGTCAACTGGTATCGATCATTTTCCAGCCGGGCCAGCGAACATTGAACCTCGCCCTTCGGCGTGTTCAAACCAGAGGTCTGGTGTTTACCTGAGGCGAGGGCTTCGACATCGGATGAAAAGGCGAAGTTCAGGAAATTGCGCACACGATTACCGCCCAATACATACACGCCATAATCCCCCTTCGGGCGTTCGTCCGAGTAGTAAAAGTGTGGATAGCCGTGGCATTGGGGCTCAAAATCCGATCCCGCTCTGCGGGCCAGGTCGCGCACGGCAATTCGAGCGCTGTCCAGAGCCGTGAAATCCACGCGCGCTCTGCGCTCCATTCCTTTGCGGCCTTGCTGGGCAAACGGCGTCGTCGCCTTCAGCAGATCCGATATGATATCGGCCAGATCGACCAGGTCCTTCTCTTTGAAACCGCGCTGGGTGACCCAGGGGGTGCCCATCCGGATGCCGGACGGGTCTAGCGCCGACCGATCGCCGGGGATGGTGTTGCGATTCGTCACGATTCCGGCGATGTCAAGAATACATGCGGCTTGATCGCCGGAGAGCGCAACTCCATTTTCATTCTTGATTGAGCGGCAATCGAGGTTCATCAGGTGGGTGTTTGTGCCGCCATATGGGATAGCGAAGCCGTGCTCTTCCAACCGCCGGGTAAAAGCCGCGCAGTTCTTAACGATTTGTTCTTGAAGCTGGCGGAACTGCTCAGTTTGGGCCAGCTTGAAAGTGAGCGCTATCGCAGCAAATGTGTTGACGTGCGGGCCTCCCTGCTCGCCTGGGAACACCGCCCGATCGATCTTGCGCGCCAGGTTCGGATCGGTGGTCAGGATGCACGCGCCTCGCGGACCACAAAGAGATTTGTGGGTGGTAAAGCTGATCACATCAGCGTAGCCCACCGGCGAGGGAAACACACCGCCGATGACCAGGCCGGCGACATGGGCGATGTCGGCAAACAGGTACGCTCCAATCCGGTCGGCAATCTGGCGAAAACGGGCCCAATCGATCGTCCAGGGGTATGAAGAATAACCAGCGATGATAAACTTTGGACGGTGTTCGACCGCCAGCGCTTCGACCTGGTCGTAATTGATCTGCTGGGTTTGCGGATCGATGGTGTAGTGCACCGCATTGTAGTATTTACCGGAGCGGTTTACGGATGAGCCGTGCGATAGGTGACCACCGTGAAGCAGGTTCATGCCCATCATCGTATCGCCCGGGTTAATCAGCGCATGATAGATCGCGTTGTTCGCCGGGGCGCCCGAAAGCGGCTGCACGTTCACGAAAATTTGATCCGCGCTCACCCCATCCGTCGCAAAGGCTTCGGCACACCGCCGGCGGGCAAGCGCCTCGACCAGATCCGCGTATTCGACGCCCTTGTAATAGCGCGGATCGGCATAGCGCCGGAAATGACCCAGCCTGGCTTTGTAGTCCAGAATCTGGGGTTCGTCCATCCAGCGCGTCTCTTCATCTGGATAACCCTCGGCGTAAATATTCTGAAACGCTGAGGACAAGGCCTCCCTCACTGCCAGCGGCGATTGGCTTTCACTCGGGATCATGATAATTTTCCGCACCTGTCTCTCGGCTTCTAGTTGGGTGAGGTCATAAATCGCCGGGTCAAGATCGGATAATGAGCCGCGGAATAAAAAGTCTTTCATCATGCGCTCCTGCGTTTGATATTCTTCATGGATGAGGCAATTTTTTGGGTAAAAAAGCACGCACAGCAGGCACGATGTGCATCTGCGCGGCATTCCTTTTTATCTTCCATGATGTGCTATTTTCATTTTAGTCCGATAAAAAAACCGGGTCAAGTGATGAAAAGCACACATGCGCATGTGTATGTTTTCCGTCCTGCCCAGGTCCCAGCTCGATCGTCGCCGTTTTTTTGGATGGGCAGGCTGGTGAGTAAAAAAATCCACCACTGTGCGGGTTAATACCACAGTGGTGGAGAACAACCGACAATCCCCGATTTACTCAACCGATAAGTCGTTGCTTTGCCGCGGCGAACTCCTCTTCGGTTAGCAGCCCCTGGGCAAACAATGCTCCGAGGCGCTCGAGCTGTGAGATCATTTCTTCTGGTTGTGCAACAACCGTCGCTGGTTGAGCCGGCTGCACTTGCTGCGGCGGCGCCTGCTGGGACTGCGCCGTGTTCATCGCATTATTGAAAGCCCGCACGTTTTTTTCAGCCTGGCGGCGGTTGACTGCGTTGCTCGTGGCCGTTGCGGTGCCAACCACAGCTGCTGTACGGGTCATGCTTCGAATTAATCCTGACATGTCATACCTCCGGTTATTTATTTCCAGACAAAGATGAAAAGGCCTCGTCAATAACATAAGCCGGCACTCGGAATTCAAGCGCCAATTCCAGTCCGCTGGCGTTCACTGCATTTACCAGCGAAGCCGCCCAGTAATGCTCGATTGCCAGCGCGACAATGGCTGATCCAGCCGCCATCCCTTCGAAGAACGTATCGGCGTCTTCTGCGTCGAAAAGCCCGCGCGTTCCTGTTTCGATAAAGCCGAGCGCCTCCCGCTGTTCTGGCGGAAGGTCCTCAATATCAATTGCGCCTCGCACGCCTGCATCGTCCTTGATAAGGATCATCGCGTCCAGGACGCGGATCGTGCCGGATTGCGCCAATCGTTGAAGTTCAGCCAGGACCGTGCCATCGAAACGCGGCTCCCCGGCGGCCAGAACAAGGATGTCAACTGGTCCATGTTTGAGTATCATTTTTTACCTCCTCAAGAATATGATCCATCTGGTCTGTTCACATAGTCAAATAAGAAAGTCCAAGCTGACCGCATTTGCTCGAACTTTCCAGGGGCAATTATACATGAGTTATTCTGAATTACCGTGCAGCTCAATAAAAGAGTTCACGCGCCCAATGTCGCGACCATGATCGCCTTGATGGTGTGCATGCGGTTTTCGGACTGGTCGAAGACGATCGAGTATTTCGATTCGAACACTTCCTCGGTCACTTCAAGGCTTTCCAACCCGGTTTTGCGGAAGACCTCCTCGCCGATCTTTGTCTCGCGGTTGTGAAACGCCGGCAGACAGTGCATAAACTTGACTTTGGGGTTACCGGTTCTCTTGAGAAGGTTCATGTTGGCCTGATACGGCGTGAGCAGCCTGATGCGCTCGTCCCAGACGTCATCCGCTTCGCCCATCGAAACCCATACGTCGGTGTAGATGTAATCCACGCCCCTGACGCCTTCGTCAACATTATCGGTCAGGGTCAGGCGGGCTCCAGTCTCGGCCGCGATCTCCTGACAGGTTTTGACCAGCCCGGCTTCGGGCAGCAGCGCCCCTGGGGCGCACAACCGCACATCCATGCCCAGCTTGCACCCCATCGCCATCAGCGAATTGCCCATATTGTTGCGCGCGTCGCCGATATAACAGTAAGAAATTTCGTGCAGATGCTTGTCGGAATGCTCCATCATCGTCAGCACATCGCACAGGGTTTGGGTGGGGTGAAACCCATCCGTCAGCCCATTCCACACCGGCACACCCGCATACTGACCCAGAATCTCCACCAATTCCTGACCAAAGCCGCGGTATTCGATCCCGTCATACATGCGGCCGAGCACTCGCGCCGTGTCTTTCATCGACTCTTTGTGACCAATCTGCGAGCCGGTCGGGCCCAGGTAGGTCACCCTGGCGCCCTGGTCATACGCCGCCACCTCGAAGGCGCAGCGCGTGCGGGTGGAGGTCTTCTCGAAGATCAAAGCAATGTTCTTGCCCTGTAACCTCGGCTGTTCATAGCCGCCGTATTTGGCCGCTTTGAGATCTGCCGAAAGCTTGAGCAGGAATTTGAGCTCCTCGGGGGTGAAATCGAGCTCTTTCAGGAAGTTGCGGTTGCGTAAGTTGAAAGCCATCTTTTGGTCTCCTTGAACAGTGTCATCGAACAGTGCGTCCGAGTAATGAGATCTTATCCTCAATATTTGCATTATAAATCCAAGCGCGGATAATCTGGCGGACGAAATAGATATTGAATTTCATACCATAATCTGGTAAAATAAATTGACAGCCAGTGGAACGGGATAAAAAGAAGGCTGGATTTTGCCTCAACTCGCACTGGCTGCCCGGCGTCATGACCGGGTCCGGTTTCTGTGTCCGCAGAGGGAGAAATTTACCGGCGGCGAGAAAATTCAACTTCGTTATCATCACACCTGATCGACATCAGGAGGGAGGAACAAATCCAATGCAGCCACTTCACGTCTTTCAAACCCGGTTTTTGAACGTCATTTTGATTCTCAGCCTGCTGCTTGCCGGAGTGCTGGCGGTTGTGCTGGCGACGCCGTTATCTCAAGCGGGGCTTGCTGCGCCAGCCGCTCTGCCAGGTTACACACAGGTTGGGATCGAGGTGCGCAATAACGACGCGTCTGCTTTGCCGGCGGGCTACACTGTCAGCTTAAGCCTTGATACGGCGGCTCTGGTCAGCCACGGGCAACTCCAGTCCGATTGCGATGACCTGCGCATCTCGTTCACCGATGCCAGCGAGGTGGAAATACACCGCCTGGTTACAGGCTGCAACACCGTCAACACCGTGGTGCAATTCCGCACCCAGGCCGCGATTGATCCAGGGGCAACCGACGCGCGTTATGCCCTAAATTACAACAACCCTGACGCTTCAAACCCGCCGGCCAATCCCGGATCTGTCTTTGCCTTTTACGATGACTTCCAGGATGGAAACGCGAATGGCTGGACTGTGTCGAAAGGCACCTGGAATGTAGTCCCTGATGGCTTAAATTATGTGTACCGCTATACCGGCGGAGGGGCTAATTGGCCGCTCTCCTATGCCAGCGTGCCTTTCTCTGATCTGGATTACCTGTCAAAGATCCGCGCCGCCGACAGCCCTAAGACCGACTTTATCGGCCTGGCTTTCCGCATCGTAAATAATACCAACTTCCTGACCTTCTATCAGGCCCGCGATGTGCCCCGTTTCAAGTACGCCAGGATTACAAACGACAGCCACTCGATTATTAGTGAACCTGTATTCACAATGGCCGCTGATACCTGGTACTGGCTGCGGCTGCAAGCCGTGGGCAGCACACTGCGCGCCCGCATCTGGCAGGACGGGGCGTCCGAGCCGGGCGCCTGGAATATCAATACGACTGACACAACCTACCAATCCAGCCCAAACATCGGCCTGACCCTCTATTACCATGACACCAACGCCGATTGGGACGATATCCAGGTGCGGCGCCTGGCCGCGGTCGAACCGACGGTGAGCCTGGGGACAGCCCCCTGGTGGGACAATGACTGGGGTTACCGCCAGCAGGTGACGATCACCAATACTTCCGCTTCAGCCGCGCTCCCGGTTAAATATACGGCCAGCGTCACCCTGGATACAGAAGCTCTGATCAACTCAGGCCTGATGCTGAATACCTGTGACGACCTGCGCGTGGCGTACGATCCTGGCCTGGCTGCAACAGAGATCGATCGCATTGTGGAGAACTGCAACACCTCCGAGACGAAGGTCTGGTTTGCCTTACAGCGCCCGGTAGCCGCCAGCGGTCAGGATAAGGCCTATTACGTGTATTACGGTAATGCCGTTGCCGGCCCTCCGCCAGCCGACGGCATGAAGGTCTTCCTGTTTTTCGAGGACTGGGAACAGGGCACAGCACACTGGATTAATGCCGGCGGGCTGGATACCGGCAACAGCGGCCTTGGCACGGGGGTGATGGGCAATAGCGTGATATCAACCGATATCATCGCTGTCTCATCTCCTCATACCCAAAAATATAATACTTACGGCTCAGGTGGCGACGCCATATCAGGTTACATCCCCGTGACGCCTTCTACGGATTACGCAATCAGCGTTTGGGGCTGGGCCACAAACACGAATGTATGTGGTCCGGTTGGCTTTGATTGGTACAACCAGGTGGGTGGTCTGGGGACTGAAACCTGGGTATGGACCGATGAATGGCGGATTGGACCGCAGTGGGCATGGCACTCTGAGGATTTCACCACCGGGGGAACAACGAATTTTATCAAACTCAAGGGCGAGATCTGGAACAATTGTTCCAACCCTGGAGCGCCGCCGCTTTACTTTGATAACATGGCTTTGCGCTATGCTGCCGCCAGCGCCCCAACCCTCATCCTTGGCGAAGAGGAAGCTCATGCTCCGGTGATCACGATCGACAACGTGGTCGAGGTCAGTGACCCGGTGACCCTGCCCAACTCGATCCAGATCTCGGCCGATATCGCAGCCGCCGCAGGCACGGTAACCTCTGCCACGCTGCGCATCCTCTCGCCACAGGCGGTGGATGTGCCGATGACGCTCGTCTCAGGCGACAGTACCAGCGGCGCCTGGCAGGCGAGCTTTACGCCCAACCAGGGCGGTAACTACACCTACCGGATTTACGCCGCCGGGTCGCTCGGGCGCAACCGGCTTTCCGAACAGTTTTCCTTTACCGCCATCGACAATACCCCGCCGGTGATCACCCTTGTCGATATTACCAACCCGATCCCGGTGCGCAATACCCAAACCCTGGTCGTCAAGGTGACCGACATCGGCGTACTCAGCTCGGTCACCCTGACCACCGAAAACGCCACGCACGCGATGAGCGCCAGCGGCGACCAGTACAGCTACGACTGGAAGGTCCATACGCTTGGCACGATCACCTACACCGTCACCGCCAGCGACACCTCTGGCAATACCGCCACCCTGAACGGCTCGTTCCTCGTCCAGCGGCGCGAAGCGGACGTCTGCACCTGGATGGGCTGCCGCCAGGGCGCAGCCAGTTGGTCGATAGACGATGGACAAACCGCCTGTCTCACCGAGCTGGCTGCTGCAGGCATACATGGCACCTATTACTTCAACGGCAATACGACCCAGTCCTGGTTCAGCACCTATAGCGCCGCCGGGCACGAAATTGCCTCTCATACCGTTGGCCATCTTTGTGACCAGCCTAGCTGCTTCCCAAACTGCACCCTGGATTCTTTGATGGCTCTGCCGGTTAATCAGGCTTATGCAGACTCCTACCGCACGAGCCAAATCGAGCCCAATTTGCAGGCAATCGAAGCCGGAACCGGAAAGCCGGTGCTCTCGCTCGCCTGGCCGTGCGGCTGCACCGATCCCACCCGCATGCAGGCTGCCGCAGAGACCGTGCTCGGCTCGCGCGGCTATTACGACTATGTTGCCCAGCTCGCCTGGGTGGAAGACGTCAACAACCCCACCCCCGAATACTTCCAACTCCTGAACACGGCGCATTCCTACCGCCAGGATTTTGTGGACCGGGCCTTTGCCGAGGGCAAGTGGTCGATCACCACCTCGCACGGCCTTTGCACCGGCATAGATTACCTGGGTCAGCAGAATACCCAAAAAAAGCTCTGGGTAGCCCCGGTGGGCGAGGTGCTCAAGTACATCAAGGTGCGCGACGCCAGCGAGATCAGCAACTACTCCCGCAGCGATCCAACCATCAGCTTCGACGCCGTTCACACGCTGAGCGACTTCCAGCCAATAACCTCGACGCTGCCTTCCCTGCTGCCGATCGTTTTTGACAATCCGGTCACCCTCCAGGCACACATCCAGGATGACGACGAGGTGTTAAGTGTCACCCTGGACGGCACTCCGGTAACATACACGGTACAGATGATCAACGACATGCGCTATGTCACGTTCGACGCTGCCTTGAAAAACAGCCGGCATGTCGAGATCACCCTGGCCCCACCGTCCCCCAATATCAGCAGCGTGGCCGGCGTCCCCGACCC
Source organism: Anaerolineales bacterium (assembly GCA_020853835.1). Classification (GTDB taxonomy): domain Bacteria; phylum Chloroflexota; class Anaerolineae; order Anaerolineales; family UBA4823; genus UTCFX2. The sequence continues at coordinate 77 of JADYYC010000264.1, read as the reverse complement.
GCTTGAGTTGGGCGGCTCCATTCAGTTCACAGCCAACGTCGTCCCTGCTCCTGGCACCACCCTGGGCAGCGTTACGC
>JADYYC010000263.1 GCA_020853835.1 Anaerolineales bacterium | reverse complement strand
TGGGGGGGAACATCCAGATCCAGGCCAGCGAGGGCGATGGCAAAGGCGGGCAAGATGCGCTCACGCCGCTCGCGGATGACCAGGCGGTGGTGAGCGCCGCCCAGGCCCAGCCCCAGGTGCTGGCGGCCACGCGCCGCATCAACACCGGCGGGCTTGCGAGCAGCCGCGAAGGGGCGTTTGCGGTCAATATCATCGGCATCGAGCCGGAGGCAGAGCGGGGGGTCAACCTGGCGGCGCAAAACATCGTCGCGGGGCGCTACCTGAATTCAGACGACGGCGATGTGATCCTCATCGGTAAAGGCCTGGCCGAGGCGATGGGGGTGGCTACCGGCGACCGCATCACGCTGGTCGGGCGCGCGATGCACGACCAGACCCGCCAGCGCACGATGACCGTGACCGGGATCTACGACTTGAAGATGCCCGAGATCGAAAAGCAGACCATCTACGTCTCTTTGAGCGAAGCCCAGTCGCTCTACGGGCTCGATGGCCAGTCCACCGAGGTGGCGATCGTGCTCAAACAACTGGGGCAGGAGGCGGCGGTGGTCCGCGCGCTCAAACCCCTGCTGCCGGGCTATAAAATCGAGACCTGGGAGACCAACTTTCCCGAACTGCGGGCGGCGATCAACACCAAGAATGGGGTCATGAACATCTTCAGCGTGATCATCCTGGGCATCGCGGGGATCGGGATTCTGAACCTGCTGCTGATGGCGGTCTACGAGCGAACCCGCGAGATCGGCCTGCTGGGCGCGCTGGGGATGAAACCGCGCCAGATTTCGCTCCTGTTCATCCTGGAAGGGACGCTGATGGGGCTGGTGGGCGTGGCGGCGGGCATCGTGCTGGGCCTGCTCATCAACGGGGCGCTGCGGCAGGTTGGCCTGGACTACACCGCCTTCTCGGGCGTGACCGATTTCATGGCGCTGCTCAGCGAGCGCGTCTACCCCACCTGGGGGCTCAACAACCTGCCCGGGCGCGCCCTGACGGTGGCGGTCATCTCGGCGCTGGCGGCGTTTATCCCGGCGCGCGAAGCCGCCCGGCGCGAGCCAGCGGAAGCCCTGCATCATGTGTGAGGCGAATCATGATCCAGCTTTTTAGAAACGCCCTGCGCGACCTGGGACGCAACCGCCGGCGCACCTTCTTTTCGGCGCTGGCGCTGGCCCTGGGGCTGGCGCTGCTGCTCTTGATGGCCGCATTTATCAGCGGGGAAATGGACAGCGCGCTGGACACGGCCATCCGGCTGCAGAGCGGGCATCTGCAGGTGCGGGCGAAGACCTATGACCAGAGCAAAACCAGCCTGAAATGGGAAGACCTGATCGAAAACCCCGACCTGATCGCAAACCAGATCGCTTCGCTGGCGCCCGTCAAAGTCGCCTCGCCGCGCTTGTACGCAACCGGGTTTGTCTCCACCCGCAATTACATGAGCGGTGTGCGGATCATCGGCATCGATCCGCTCTCCGAAGCCAACGCCCCTTACCGCGAAGGGCTGCTTAGCGGGGAATTTCTCGCCCCCGATGACCGCTCCGGCATCCTGATCGGGCGGCCGCTGGCTAATAAGATAGGGCTGAGCGCGGGCGACCAGATCCAACTCTCGGCGAACACCTCTGACGGAGACGTGACCGAACAGACCTTTACGATCCGGGGGATCTATTCCACCCAAACCAGCGCCTTCGACGGGGCGGTGGTTTTCCTGCCGCTTGCGAAAGCCCAGTCGATGACCGGGACGGAAAACCATGCCAGCACGATCTTTATCCTGCTTTATGACAAAGGACAAACCGGCGCGGTCCAGGAAGCCCTGCAATCTTCGATCTATAAAGTGTTGACCTGGGCGGAGATGAACGAACTGATCATTCAAACCGAGGATCTGTCCAAAGGGTATATGACGCTCTTCTACTTAATCGTGCTAGGAATTACTGCCACCGTCATCGTCAACACGCTGGTGATGTCGGTGTTCGAGCGCACGCGCGAAATCGGCATCCTGGCCGCGATCGGCATGAAGGGCCGGCGCATCATGGCGATGTTCCTGGCGGAATCCACGCTATTAGCCATCGGGGGCATCCTGCTGGGGCTGGCCCTGGGATACCTGGCTTCGTCTTATTTCGCCCATTATGGTTTTTACATCGGCGATATTTATGGCAGCAGCGGCACAGACTTCTTGATAAACGACACCATCTACACCAAACTTACCGCAAGCGATGCGACCAGCCTGACGGTTCTGGCGTTTATCGTCACGCTGGCGGCGGGGCTCTTCCCCGCCATTCTGGCGGCTCGCATGGAGCCGGTGGATGCGCTGCGGGCGGAAAAGTAGGCCAGCCTGATCGCGCTGCAAGCGTTGGCCGCAAAGAAGGAGCAAAACATGGAAGTTGCCAGGGTTGTCAATGTAACCCGATATTTCAAGACCGGCGATGTCGAGACACAGGCCCTGCGGGGCGTCAGCCTCTCGATCCAGAGCGGCGAATTCCTGTCGCTCGTGGGCCCCTCGGGCTCAGGGAAGACCACCCTGCTGCAACTGCTGGGCTGTCTGGACCGGCCCACCAGCGGGCAGGTTTTCATCAACGGCAAGGATGTCACCAAGCTCAATCGCAACCAGCGCGCCGACATGCGGCGCGGGACGATCGGGTTCATCTTCCAGTTCTTCGCCCTGATCCCCACCCTGACCGCCTTCGAAAACGTCGAATTGCCGCTCCTGCTCAGCAACCACAACGCGGCCGAACGACGGGCGCGCGTACAGGCGCTGCTGGAATCGGTGCAACTGGGCGAGCGCGCCCACCACCGCCCGGATCAGATGAGCGGCGGCGAACAGCAGCGCGTCGCGATCGCGCGCGCCCTCGCCACCCAGCCGGCGTTGGTCCTGGCGGACGAACCGACCGCCAACCTCGACACGGCGAACGGCCACCAGGTTATGGAGATCATGAGCCGGTTGAACCAGGACACGGGGGTCACGTTTGTGTTCGCCACCCACGACCCGCGCGTCTTCAACTTTGCCCGGCGCATCGTGACTTTGCGCGACGGCCTGATCGTCGAGGACCGCCTCGTCGAGAACCCCGCGCCAGAGCCGGTCGAAACAAGCGCCTGAGGAGATCGACTGCGATGAAGACCCACATGCCGCCCCTCGTATCTGCGCTGCTATGGCTCGCTTGTTGCTCCCTGGCGGGCTGCAACGTATTGGCCCAAGCGACGCCCGCCCCATTGCCGACGGTCGTGCTGGGCGAGTTGAGCACGACTCCCGGCGCGCCGGCTATCCCCGGTCAGAGCGGCGGGGTCACCGCCTCGGGCGTGGCTGCGCCCGCCAGACAGGCCCAACTGGTTTTCACCCTGCCCGGAAAAGTCGAAACGGTCGAGGTAGAAGTCGGCGAGCGGGTGGAGGCGGGGCAGACGCTGATGCGGCTAGCGGGGAAGCAGGACCTGCAGGCTGCGATTGCGAACGCGGAGTACAACCTGGCCGCCGCCCAGAAGGCGTTAGACGACCTCAACCGCAGCGTCGAAGACCGGCGCACCGCGGCGTCGGAGCGCATCTCGAACGCCACAAAGGCGCTGCGCGATGCCGCCTACCAGCTCGATAACTTCACCGTCCCCTCGAACCAGGCCACGCTCAGCACGCAAAAAGCGCTCGAGTTGATGGAGGCGCGCCTGGACGAGGCACGGCTGGCCTTCGAGCCCTACCGCTATTACCCCTCGACAAACAGCGTACGCAAAGAGTTGAAAGAAAAGCTCGACGCCGCCCAGGCCGACTACAACGCGGCGGTGCGGCGCCTGCAGTATGAGACCGAGGTCGAAGTCGCGCGCGCCAACCTGAAGGATGCGCTGGAGGCCTTCGAGACCTGGCGGGACGGCCCCGACCCGGCCGAACTGGCGCTCGCGCAGGCTCGCCGGGCTAACGCCCAGGCAGCCCTCGACGCCGCCCGCCTGCAGCTCGACGGGCTGGAGCTCAAAGCGCCCTTTGCCGGCACGGTCGCCCGGATCAACGTGGAACAAAGCGAATGGGTCATCGCGGGCCAGCCGGCGCTGCTGCTTGCGGATCTGGACGACCTGCAGGTGCAGACCACCGACCTGAGCGAGCTTGACATCCCGGGGATAAAACCCGGCGCGCAGGTACGGGTGACCATCAAAGCGCTCGGGGAGGAAGTGAGCGGGCGGGTGATCCGGGTGGCGCCGCTGGCGGACGTCCTGGGCGGGGACGTGGTCTACCAGGTGGTCATTGCGTTGGACGAAATCCCCGAGGGCCTGCGCGCGGGAATGAGCGTCACGGTCCACTTCCCAGGCGAATAACAGCCGCCGCGGCTGCATTGGCTGGAGGCAACCGTCTGTAAGCCGCCCTGATCGGCAACCTGATATGGAGCGCCCATGTCCCTTCAAATCACCACGATCGACCTCGGCATCGTCAACTGTTACCTGATCGCCTGCGATAAGGAGTTTTTCCTCATCGATAGCGGGTTTGCGCTGCGCCGGAAAGCGCTCGAAGGCGCGCTGCGCGCGGCGGGCTGCCAGCCGGGCGGGCTGCGCCTGGCGCTCATCACTCACGGCGACCTGGATCACACCGGCAATTGCGCCTACTTGCAAGAGCATTACGGCGCCAAGATCGCCATGCACAGCGGCGACGCCGGGATGGCCGAGCGGGGCGACATGGGTGTGGGGCGGCGCCCGGAGGGCATGCGCAAGCTCGTCTTCAAGTTATCGCCGTTCTTGCTGGCTTTCCGGTCTTTCAGCCCGGATATCCTGCTGAACGATGGCGATGACCTGAGCGCGTACGGGCTGGACGCCCGGGTGTACCACCTCCCGGGACATTCCAGCGGTTCGATCGGCATACTGACTGGAGAGGGAGACCTTTTTTGCGGAGACCTGCTCTACGGCAGCCCCAACCCCTCGCTGCACTTTATCGTCGACCAGCCCGCGCAAGCACATGCCAGCCTGGCGCGCCTGCGAACCCTGAACGTGCGCACGGTTTACCCAGGACACGGCGGGCCTTTCGCCTTTGAGGAGTTTCTCGAGAATTACACTCCCCCACAAACAGGAGGCTGAACGGGATCTTTTTTAGGGCCTGATATTAGAAAAGTCTGTTCGAAAGAAATATCTGTAATAGTTAAAACTGGCCAGCAGGAGCGCGCCGCCGATCGCGATATAGACGGTCGCGAGGTACACCTTTGGAATAGCCGAATTGCGCAGCGTGATACCCAGGGTCATCATGACGGCGATGATCACATACCCTGTCCACGCCTGGAATGAAAACAGGCAGGCCTTATCGTTCGAGGCGAGGATGCGGTTGATGTTCTTCAAGGCAAGCCGGGTGAACATAAACCGGTTTGCGACGACAGAGATAACAACCCCCAAAAGGCCAAGCAAGACCGCGAGGGTAGAAAAACCCTTTGCCACCCAGGTCAGCGCCAAAGTGATCAATAAAATCCCCACCGCGGACCACATCAGGCCGGCCACCAGTAACAACCAGTGCTTTGGAACTGCCGGGTTAAGCTGGTTGATCCAATGGGTTGATTTTGGGGTTTCCTGTGTTTGTTGTGTGCTTTCGTTCATTCGTTTTACTCCCTATGACCTTTTTGAAACGCCTTCAAGGAACAGGTCCGTGAGCTCGGCAGCCAACGAGGCGGTTTCCAGCCCCATACGGTCGGCTCGGTTGATAAAGTTGTTGATGACGCCAAGGTACATCAGCGTCAACATCTCAGCGTTGCGCCCACGCAGGAGGCCGTTCTCCAAACCGGACTGCATGAGGGCGTGCAAAGGGTTGAACAGATAACCGCGGAACGCTTCACGCATCGCATGTTGGTTCTCGGGTTTTTTAATATGTTCGCGTTCGTGTATCAACAGCGTGTAGTGCGTTTGAAAGTTCTCCAACACGGCTGTAGCCATGAGCTTGAGACGATCCTCGATCCCACCTGGCTGCTGAAGGACGTCGTGAAAGAGCCGCAATTGACGTTCTAAAACCTTTACAAAAAGGTCCTCCTTATTATGGAAATAATAATAAAGGGTTGGTTTGGTCAGATTGCAGCGCGCGCATATTTCATCCACAGTAACGCCTTTGTACCCTTTTTGCTGAAAGAGCACCCAGGCGATCGCAAGGATGCGATCTGCGTTTTCGTGTTCGCGCCTCGGCCTGTTCACTATGTAGGTCCTTTTATATACTAAACAGTATATATTATGCTCCTTCGCTAGAAAAAGTCAAGGAACAAAACCCTCCAATCATAGAGAGTCTGATTTCAGGTTGTCGGCGTTATACGCGGAGTTCATCGTATAATGTACCCCCGAGAGGCAGACCGCCCGCCAGCAAAAAAACGCTTATGGCATTGCTCAACGCGACCGACCTGGCCAAATCCTATGGCTCGAATGACATCTTCAGCGGCGTATCGCTGAGCATCCCTCAGGCCGCCCGCATTGCGATCGTCGGCCCGAACGGGGCAGGCAAGACAACCCTGCTGAGAATCCTACTCGGCCTTGAAGAACCCAGCGCGGGGGCCGTCCACAAGGCACGCCGGCTGAGCACGGGCTACCTGCCGCAGGAGGCGGTCCTGACCGGGGCGGGAACCCTGTGGGAGGAATCCCTGGCCGCCTTCGAGGAGTTGATCAGCCTGGAGAACGAACTGGCCCGGCTGGAACACGAGATGGGCGACCCGCGCCTGGCAGATGCGGCACTGGAGCGTTACGCCAAGCTGCAACCTGAGTTCGAGCAGCGCGGCGGTTATACCTACGAGACGCGCATCCGACAGACGCTGTCGGGGCTGGGCTTTGAGCCAGACGATTACAACCGCCCGTTGGGGCAGCTCTCGGGCGGTCAGCGCACCCGCGCCGCCCTGGCGCGGTTGCTGCTCTCCGACCCCGACTTGCTCGTGCTCGACGAGCCCACCAATCACCTGGACATCCGAGCGGTCGAATGGCTCGAGAGTTACCTGGGGCAGTGGCAGGGAGCAGTGTTGATCGTCTCGCACGACCGCTACTTTCTCGACCGGGTGGTCGATCATATCTGGGAAATGCGCTCCGACGGAATCGAAATCTATCGCGGCAACTATTCAGCCTATCTGCAGCAGCGCCAGGAGCGCTGGGAACTGCGCCAGAAGCTGTACGAGAGCGAAAAAGCCCGCATGGAGAAGGAGCTGGATTACATCAAGCGCAACATCGCCGGGCAGAACGTGCAGCAGGCCAAGGGCAAGCTGCGCCGCCTGAGCCGTGAGATACAGGCGATCGAGCGGCTGGGGTTCGAGGCGGTCCAGAACCAGAGCTGGATGCAGGTGAGCGAACAGATCGAGATCTCAGCCCACCCGATGGGCGTCGACGAGCTCGAGCGCCGCATGCGCGCCCTGCGCGGCCCATCCAAACGCCCGCCGCGCCTGCGGCTGCACCTGAAGGCCAGCCAGCGCTCGGGCGATCTGGTGCTGCGCACGCGCGATCTCGCCATCGGGTATTCGGACGAGGGGCGACCGCTGTTTCGCACACCCGACTTGCTGCTCAAACGCGGCGAGGTGGCGGCGGTGATCGGGCCGAACGGAGCCGGGAAGACCACCTTCCTCAAGACGATCCTGGGGCAGATGCCGCCGCTCGAAGGCGAGGTCATCCTGGGCGCCAGCCTGCACGTCGGTTACTTCGCCCAGGCGCACGAAGGCCTCATCCCTGAGCGAACGCTGGTGCAAGAGATCGAAGCGGTCGCGCCGAACATGCTCCTGGGGGAGGTGCGCGACTATCTGGCGAAATTCCTCTTCAGCGGCGACGATGTTTTCAAAAATGTGGCGACCCTCTCGGGCGGAGAACGGGGCCGGCTGGCGCTTGCCAAATTATCGCTTGAACAGGCCAACCTGCTCCTGCTCGACGAGCCGACCAACCATCTCGATATCCCCTCTCAGGAGATCTTGCAGGAGGTGCTCGCCGCTTACCAGGGCACGATCCTGCTCGTCTCGCACGACCGCTACCTGATCGACGCCCTCGGCACTCAGACCTGGGAGATCCTGCCCGGAGAAGCCATGCTGCAAGTGTTCGAAGGCGGGTACACCCAATACCGCGCCTTCCTCACGCGCCAGGCGGAGCAGGCGGCCAAAGTCAGCCTGGCGCAGCCGGCCAGCCCGCGCAAACCGCGCCCCGACCCGCCCTCCGCCGAAGAGAAAAAACGGCGCCAGTTGCTCAACGAGATCGAGCGGCGCATCGCCTCTCTGGAGGACGAGCTGGCGGCGCTGAGCCGCAGGCTGGAAACACCGCCGTCCGACCTGGACGAGGTGCATAAACTCGGCTCGGACTACGCCCGCTGCGAACAGGAACTCGATAAGTTGATGCACGAGTGGGAAAGCCTGCACCACCAGGAGCTGCCCTAGCGGGTCAGTCAGCCGGGGCGCCGGCCTGGATCGCTTCCTCGCCGCTGTAACGCCCAATTTGAGGCCAGCGCTTCCTCACCCAGGCCACCGCCAGGATACAGCCGACCCCGCCGCTGATCACAGCCGCCGGCGCCCCGAAAAGCTGGGCGACCAGGCTGGATTCCATCTCGCCGAGCTGCGGCCCGCCCATAAAAAAGATCTGGTTGACGCTTACCATCCGGCCGCGGATGTAGTCCGGCGTCTGGAGCTGGCGGATGGTGTTGCGGATGATGGTGCTCACCGAATCCGCCGCGCCGATCAAGATCAGAGCCAGCATCGTAATCCAGAAACTGCGCGAGAGGCCAAAGGCGATCGTGGCAAGCCCAAAAACCACCACCGCGCTCAGGAACGTCTCGCCCTGGTGGCGGATCTTTTCGATCTGGGAGATCACGAGCGCAGCGCCCACTGCCCCGATAGACTGGGCGGCTGAGAGCCAGCCGTACGCCACAACTCCAACTTTCAAGACATCGCGCACGATAAACGGCAGCAGCGTGTTTGCGGATGAGAAGAACGTCGCAAAGAAATCCAGGACCATGGTAGACAGGATGATCGGATGCCCGGCGATGAACTGGATCCCTTCTTTTATGGAAGCGAGGCTGACTGCGGGGCGCTCGGCCAGCAGACGCTCCTGAGCGACCTTGCCCATCAGCAGCAGCGCAAACAGCAGCGCGAGGAAAGAGACGGCGTCGAACAGATAGGTGAACGCCTGTCCAAAATAAGCGATGACCAACCCGCTCAATGCCGGGCCGACGATCGAGCCGATCTGGGCGGCGAGCGAGCTCATGCTAAAGGCGTTTGGCAGGTCGCGGGCTGGCACCAGGTTGGGCACGAGCGACTGGCGCGCCGGGGTATCAAAAGCCACCGCCAGCGCCTGGATCGCGGTCAGGGCGTAGATGTGCCAGAGGGAGATCGTCCCGTTGAACGTGAGCAGCGCCAGCGCCAGCGCAACCAGCCCCATCACGCTTTGAGTGATAAACAGGACATTGCGGCGGTTGGCAACGTCTGCCACGGCCCCGCCGATGAGGGAGAAGACGATGATCGGCAGGATGCGCGCCAGCCCAATCCCGCCCAGGGCAATCGGCTGGTCGGTCAGCATGCGAATGTGCCAAAACAACGCCCAAACCTGCATTTGCGAACCGGCGTTCGAAACCAACTGGCCGATCCAAAGCAGGCGGTATTGGCGATAGTGTAAAGAAGGGGGAATGTGTATAGACATACGTTAAATGATGTCCTGAGATGGGAATGGTCACGACCAGGCGCTGCCGGGCTTGCCGGAGCCAAAGGAGATGAGAATCGCCTCTAGGTACCCCAGTCGCGAGAATAAAGAAAGTCGTAACCGATGGTGCGGTTGCTGAGCTTGGCAATGGGCGGCATGACTCGTTTGAAGTGAAAGCGCCTCACCCGCTCCACCACGGCCTCGACAAAGGCTACCTCAAAACCGACCGCTACGCACTCCTGCGGCTGGTAGCGCTCATCGATGAGAAGGTAGAGCAGGCGGTCCACTTCGGCGTAGGTAAAACCCAGCTCGCCTTCATCCGTCTGCCCCACCCACAGATCGGCGGAGGGCGGTTTGGCGATGATCGCTTCAGGCACGCCGACCGCTCGCGCAAGCTGGCGCACCTGGGTCTTGTAGAGGTCGCCGAGCGGGTTCAGGGCGCAGGCCGAATCGCCAAAGAGGGTGGTGTAACCCAGCAGCATCTCGGTCTTGTTGCTTGTGCCGACCACCAGGCCCTTGAACGCTTCGGACTGGTCATAGAGGACGATCATGCGCAACCGCGCCATCACGTTGCCGCGGCGCATCGAACTAATATCGGGAAAGCGCTCGAAAAGGGGGTCGGCCATCTCGCTGATCGGAACGGTCAGTGAGCGGACGCCCAGGGCGTCGATGACCATCTGAGCGTGCTCGAGAGAATCCTGGGCGGAGGTGCGGTAGGGCATGCGCACCGCCAGCACGTTTTCGGGGCCAAGCGCCTCGGCTGCGAGGAAGCAGGAGAGGGCCGAATCCAGGCCGCCGGAAAGCCCGATCACGGCGCGTTCGAAGCCCACCCGCGTGATCTCGCTGCGGACAAAGCCGGTGAGGATCGTGCGGACAAGATCGGTGTTGATTGTCAGATCAATTTTGGCCGGTTCCATGCTTCACCTAAACTGCGCCCCGTTCGTTCACGACCTGGCTTTGAGAAATGCGCTCAAGCTCGCGGCGCACGAGGGCGGTGCGTTCGTCGCGCAGCAGCGGCAGGCGCGTCCGGGTGTGATGAAGCTGGCTCAGATCGACCTCGCACATCGTGACGGCCTCCTCGTCGAAGGGGCCTCTCGCAAGCAGCGCCCCGTTTGGATCGAACAAGGTCGAACCGCCCCAGAAATGCAGCCCGTCTTCATAACCCACCCGGTTGGCGTGTGCCACAAAGGCCGTGAACAGGCTGGCATAGGCCCGGTTGATATGCTCGACCCAGCGAGCCGACTCGAGCTGGGGTTCTTCGCTCAACCCGCGCCCTGGCGAAGACGACGTGAAGATCAACAGCTCCGCCCCGTCCAGCCAGAGCAGGTATGGCGGAGAGGCGTGCCAAAAATCTTCGCAGATCAATAAACCGACGCGGCCAAAGCGCGTATCAAAGGCGCGCACAGCCTCGCCCCAGGCAAAAAACCGCCCCTCGTCGAAAAGCCCGTAGGTGGGCAGGTAGACTTTATGGTGCACGTGACAGACCTTCCCGCCGGATAGGTAAGCCGAGGCAATGTAGAAGCGGTGGCGACGGTCCTCATCGACAAAGCCTACCACCAGATCCAGGTCGCGGCTCGCATGCAGCAGGCGGTCGAAAACCGGGTTCTCGGGCTCGGCCCGCAGCGCCACCGCAGCGGCCAGGTCTTGCAGGGCATATCCTGTCAGCGAAAGCTCGGGAAAGACGAGCAGGTCGGCGCCGTCGCGACGCGCCTGGTCGATAAGCGCCAGGTGTTTCTCCAGGTTGGCCTGGACGTCCCCCAGGCGCGTGTTTATTTGGGCTAACGCGAGATTGATCTTCATGGGCGGTTTCAAGACAAAGATGCGCTTATGATACCATGCTGAATGAATTGCCGGCGAATCTGATAAACCAGGCCCGGAGTGGAATATGGGTTTGATGTATAATGAAAGCAGACACAGGGCGCTCAGCGCAGCACATAAAATTGGCTGCTTTGCGCGGGATTGAATGATACAGGGTTTGGAAGGAAGAAGCGGGCATGGATTTCCTGCAGGATCCCAATGTCGTTTACGTTTTGATGGCCGGGGGGTTGATCGCCGCGGTGCTTTCGCTGGCCTCGCCGGGGACCGGCTTTCTGGAGATCGGGGCGCTGTTCATCATCGGCGTTGCCGGCTGGGGCATCGTCAATTATGGCCTTCCAATAAACTGGTGGGCGCTGCTGCTGTTGGCGATTGGAGCGGTGTTGTTCTTTCTCTCGGTCCGGCGCAGCCGGGCCCTCCCACTGCTGGCAGCTTCGGTGCTTGCCATCGTGCTGGGATCGGCGTTTCTGTTCAGCGCTGACCACTGGTACATCCCGGCCGTCAACCCGGTGCTGGCATCGACTGTTTCGGTGCTCAGCGGTGGTTTCTTCTGGATCGTCGGTCGAAAAGCGATCGAGGCTTCTGAGGCGCGCCCGACCCACGACCTGGAAGGGCTGATCGGTATGACCGGGGAGGCAAAAAGCAGGGTTTACAACGAAGGTTCGGTGCTCGTCAACAGCGAGCTCTGGAGCGCCCGCAGCGAACAACCGATCGCTGAAGGCGCGTGGGTGCGGGTTGTCGGGCGAGAAGGTTTCACGTTGAAAGTGGAACCGGTCGAGACACAGCCGCCGAAGTAACTCTAGCATTACAACCATCTGAATTAAGGAGGCAATAAGTTTATGGAAGGCTCAGCGCTGACCGCTCTTTGTATCATTGGGGGTATCTTATTGGTGGTGATCGCCTTCATCGCCAGTGCGATCCGGATCGTGCCGGAATATCAGCGGCTGGTGGTGTTTCGCCTGGGACGCTGTGTTGGCGACCGGGGGCCGGGCCTGGTCATCCTGATCCCGTTTATTGACCGGGCTGTGCGCGTCGACCTGCGCGAGCAAGTGCGTGAAATCCCGCACCAGACCTCGATCACGAAGGACAACGCTTCGATTTCGATCGACTTCCTGTGGTATTTCAAGGTTTTGGATCCGACGGAAAGCGTGTTGCAAGTTGGCAACTTCGAAGCTGCGGCGCAAGGAATGGCCACGACCACGCTGCGCGCCGTGATCGGGAGTATCGCGCTGGACGAGGCGCTCTCGGAACGGGATCACATCAACAACATGCTGCGCACCAAGCTGGATGAGGTGACGGAGCGCTGGGGCGTCAAGGTGACCAACGTGGAGATTCGCGAGATCATCCCGCCGCGCGAGATCCAGGATGCGATGAACCGCCAGATGTCGGCGGAGCGCAACCGGCGGGCGGTGGTGACCGAATCGACGGGACAGCGCGAGGCGGCGATCAACGTGGCGGACGGCGAGAAGCAAGCCGCCATCCTGCGGGCCGAGGGCGAGAAGCAGGGCGCCATCCTGCGGGCGGAAGGCGAGCGGCAATCGCAGCTGCTGCGGGCGGAGGGCTTTGCCAACGCGCTCACGCGCATCTACGAATCGGCGCAAGAGGTCGATCCCAAGACGATGACGCTCCAGTACTTCGAGACGCTCAAGCAGATCGGCATGAGCGCTTCGACCAAGTACATCTTCCCGATGGAGTTCTCGAGCATGCTGGAGAGCTTTATCGCGAGCCGGAAAGAATAGGCGGGGCGGGGCCTGCCGGCGGGAAGGCTCGACCGGTGGGCCTCGAAAGCGTAGACTGGTTTTTGAGATGCGGTTATTTTGATGGTGGATAAGGCAGAGGAGGCGCCAGCCGGCCAGGTGGTGATCGGACCAGCCGGCTGGCGTGATTTGAATGCCCTGCGGGTTCTGGAAAAGGTGTGTTTTCCAAAGGACGCCTGGCCGCTGCTGGACCTGGTGGGGGTGTTGACACTGCCCAACGTGGTGCGGCTCAAAGCCGAGGCCGGCGGGGAGATGATCGGGTTCGTGGCGGGGGATGTGCGCCAATCCGCCGGGCTGGCCTGGATTGCGACCATCGGCGTGCTGCCGGAGCACCGGCGGCACGGGGTCGGCAGGGCGCTGCTGCGGGCGTGCGAAGAACGGCTGGAGGTGCCGTGGGTGCGGCTGTGCGTGCGGGCGAGCAATCAGGAAGCGATCCAGCTTTACCTGAACGAGGGGTATCACAAAACCGAGACCTGGGCGAGGTATTATCAGGACGGGGAAGACGCGATCGTGATGGAAAAGGCGCTCTGACCCGCCCCCGTGGATGGGCTATAATAAAACCCGATGTGCGCAGAAAAGTTGGAAAGCATCAAACTGATCACCAATAAGGCCGGCCTGAAAGCCCTGGCAACCTGCCTGGAGGGGAGGCGGCGGGTCGCGGTGGACACCGAGTCCAACAGCCTGTACGCCTACCAGGAGCGGGTGTGCCTGATCCAGTTCAGCGCGGCGGGAGAGGATCACCTGGTGGACCCGCTGGCGCTGGAGGATCTTTCGCCTTTGAAGCCGGTGTTTGCCAACCCGGACATCGAGAAAGTGTTCCACGCGGCGGAGTACGACCTGATCTGCCTGAGCCGCGATTTTGGTTTCGAGGTGCAGCACATTTTTGATACGATGCTGGCGGCGCGCATCCTGGGGCGGAGCGAGGTGGGGCTGGGGGCGCTGCTAGAGGCCGAGTTCGGGATCAAGCTGGAGAAGCGTTATCAGCGGGCAAACTGGGGGCAGCGCCCGCTGCCAGCGCACCTGCTGGATTACGCCCGGCTGGACACGCATTACCTGATCGAGCTGCGCGACCGGCTGGCGCAGGGGTTGAAGGAGCGCGGGCTGGAGGCGCTGGCAGAGGAAGACTTCCGGCGCATGGCGCTGACCAGCCTGAACGGGAACGGCGGCAAGCACAACGGAGACGGACAGAACGAGGGCGGGGCATCGCCGTCGCGCCCGATTGACTGCTGGAGGATCAGCGGGGCGCACGATTTGAGCGCACGCCAGGCGGCGGTGCTGCTGGAGTTGTGCCGCTTGCGGGACGAACTGGCGCGCCAGCTCGACCGCCCGCTCTTCAAGGTGATGGGCGACCAGGCGCTGCTGGTGATCGCTTCGAAGCCGCCGGCGACCCTGGAGGAATTGGACAAGCTGCGGGCGATCAGCGCGGGGCAGGCGCGGCGCTTTGGAAAGCAGATCCTGAAAGCGGTGGCCCGCGGTCAGAACAGCGAACCGGCGCACCCACAGCGCAATCGGCAGCCCGACCCACGGGTTACCGAGCGGCTGGATGCGCTGCGGAACTGGCGCAAGGAGGCGGCGCGGGAGATGGGCGTGCCGTCGGACGTGGTGCTGCCGCGCGACTTGATGCAGGCGCTGGCGGGCGAGAACCCGCGCACCCCGCAGGAGCTGGAGCGGGTGATGCGCTCGGCGCCCTGGCGCAGGGAGCACTTCGGGGAGCAGATCCTGCGCACGCTGCTGCGATATTAGCGCAAGACAGACCGGGGCGGGCGGCGCTTTGGAGGCGCAGTCCGCCCTTTTTTGAGAGGGGTTTCTTCGACATGCGCATCCACTTTCATGGCGCGGCCCGGACGGTGACCGGGTCGCAGCACCTGATCGAGGTCAACGGGAAGCAGATCCTGTTGGAGTGTGGGCTGTATCAGGGCCGGCGGGGCGAGACGTACGCGCGCAACCGCAACTTCCCGTTCGACCCAACGCGGCTGAAGGCGGTGATCCTCTCGCATGCGCACATCGATCACAGCGGGAACCTGCCCAACCTGATCAAGCAGGGATACCGGGGCCTGATCTACGCCACGCCCGCCACAGCCCACCTGGCTAACATCATGCTGCTCGACTCGGGCCACATCCACGAGTTCGACGCCGAATACGCGAGCCAAAGGAACCTGAAGCGCGGGCTGCCGGGGGTGGAGCCGCTTTACACGATCGAAGACGCGGCGCACGTGGCGCAGTACTTCCAGCCGGTCGATTACGAGCAGCCGGTCGAGCTCTTCCCGGGGGCGGCGTTCACTTTTGTGGAGGCGGGGCACATCCTCGGTTCGGCGGCGGTGAGGCTGGAGTTCGAAGAGGGCGAGGGACGGGGGCGGCGGAAGGTACGGCTGTGGTTTTCGGGCGACATCGGGCGGCGGGGGCTGCCATTGCTGCGCGACCCGGCGCTGCCGGAGGGGGCGGACTATATGATCATGGAGTGCACCTATGGGGACAAGCCGCACGAGGAGCCGCGCCTGGCTTACGAGGAGCTGCGCGAGGTGGTGCGCCGCACGGCGGAGCGGGGCGGGAAGGTGATCATCCCCGCGTTTGCGGTGGGGCGCACGCAAGACCTGGTGTACAACCTGAACCTGATGATGGAGGAGGGGGAGATCCCGCAGATCCCGGTGTTCGTGGACAGCCCGCTGGCGGTGAACGCCTCGGACATCTACCGGGCGCACCCGGAGGTCTTCGACGAGGAGACGCGTGAGTTCGTGGCGCAGGGCCGCCACCGCGAGGCGCTGGCGTTCCGCAACCTGACCTATACGCGCTCGGTGGAGCAATCAAAGGCGCTCAACGAGCGCAAAGGGCCGATGGTGATCATCTCGGCCTCGGGGATAGCGGAGAACGGGCGCATCCTGCACCACCTGAAGAACAACATCGAGGACCCGGCGAACAGCGTGGTGATCGTGTCGTGGCAGGCGCCGGACACGCTGGGGCGGCTGCTGGCGGAGCGGGCCAAGAAGGTGAACATCTTTGGCGAGGCGTATCAGGTGCGGGCGGAGGTGGCGACGATCGGGGGGTTTTCGGCGCATGCGGGGCAGACGCTGCTGGTGGAATACGCGCTGGCGACGCGTGAGACGGTGAGGCAGATTTTCCTGGTGCACGGGGAGGAGAAGGCGGCGGCGGCGCTGAGGGCAAAGTTGGACGAGCGGGGGATGGGGGAGGTGTTTTATCCGGAGCTGCATGAGGTGGTGGAGGTTTAGGGCCTGTCTGCGGCTTCGTTATCCGCGACCTCTTTCCAGGGGCTGTCGGGGTGAGAGGGCGGCGGGGCGGGAGATCAGACCTGGAAAAGGGGCGGGATGTTTGCTATAATGCGGGGGCAATTACGGAGAGGTGCCAGAGCGGCCGAATGGGGCGGTCTCGAAAACCGTTGTGGGCTTTGCCCACCGTGGGTTCGAATCCCACCCTCTCCGC
>JADYYC010000262.1 GCA_020853835.1 Anaerolineales bacterium | reverse complement strand
TCATCTATTCCATGAACCATTCGTTCTATGGCGCCAGCCTGACCATCCCCGAACCGGGACAATCGATACCTGCGCCTGAGCGCGCCATAATAAACCCCGGCTCGGTTGGACAGCCCCGTGACCGCGACCCGCGCGCAGCATACGCAATCTATGACACCGACTCAAAAATCTGGGAATACCGCCGGGCCGATTATGACGTTCAATCTGTCCAGGAGCGGATGAGAAATGCCTGCCTGCCAGAGAGGCATATCCAGCGGCTTGCAGCGGGCTGGTAGACCGTTCTATTTTTTCTTTCCCATCGCTGTTCCAATCGGAACTTATCCAACGTGTGTTACGTCTTTGATAGGAGATCATTTCTGAGGAGGAGCGGCATGAAACACGTATGGAAACAACGCCTTGTATCACTGGCAATTATGCTCGCCATAGGGATTTTGCTCCTATCGGCGTGTGCAGCGGCAGCCCAACGACCGCCTTCGGAGAAATCCTTTTTTGAAGGTGGGGCCATATATCCGGCACCCCCAGCAGCTACCGAAGCCCCAGCCCTATCCGCGCCCTCCTACGAGATGAGCGGCGACCTTGCACAAGGCGGCGCCCTTCCTGCGCAAGAGCGCCTGGTGATCAAAGACGTCAACCTGACCCTCATCGTCCCAGATCCCTCAATATCGATGAACAATATCACGGACCTGGCTGAGGAGCTAGGGGGGTTCGTTGTCACGGCGAACATGTACAAACAGAAGCTTTCGAACGGCGTGGAAGTACCCAGGGCTTCGATCACGATCCGTGTTCCGTCCGCCAAACTCAACCAGGCTTTGGACAAAATCAGGGCCGAGAGCGCCCAGGCGCCTGAAAACGAGACCATCTCCAGCCAGGACGTCACCAATGAATATGTCGATTTGCAGTCTCGATTGAAGAATCTGGAAGCCGCCGAGAAAGAGCTGACGCGCATCATGGAGGACGCCCATCGCACCGAAGATGTGCTGTCGGTTTACAGCCAGCTCGTCTCAATTCGCGAACAGATCGAGGTCATCAAAGGGCAAATAAAGTACTATGAACAATCGGCGGCAATGTCCGCGGTCGCAGTGGAGCTGATCGCAGACAAGGCGATCCAGCCCATCGAAATCGGCGGCTGGAAACCCGCTGGTGTGGTGAAAGACGCGATCGAAGCGCTGATACGAGCGATGCAGGGCCTGGTAAACGTATTGATCTGGATTGTGCTATACATCCTCCCGATCCTGCTCGTGCTTGTCCTGATATTTGTGGTACCGCCCGTTCTAATCATCCGAGCCTGGCTGAAGCGGCGGAAGGCTCGCAAGCAGGCGGAGCAGTCGGACAAACCAGCCCTATAATCATTTGAGAACCACTCGGCTGGAGGGACCACAGCGTTCCTCCAGCTTTTTTTATTCACAAAACGGTATAATGGGCGCATGCGGGAATTTGCCAGACAGGCCTACAATTTGCTGGGCATCCGGCTCTCATCCACGCAGGTGGAGGCGCTCAGGATATATGAAAGAGAACTCCTGGCCTGGAATGAGAAAGTCAACCTGACCGCAATCCGAGAACCCGAACAAATCCGCATCAAGCACTTTCTCGACTCGCTCACCTGCCTGCTGGCGATCAATGAACCCGCGCGCAGCAAGATTATCGACGTCGGCAGCGGGGCAGGCTTTCCAGGCCTTCCGCTGAAAATCCTTTATCCTTCTATTCAACTCACCCTGGTCGAGTCGGTTGGGAAAAAAGCCAGCTTTTGCCGACACATGGTTCAACTGCTCAAACTAGAAGGGGTCGAGGTGCTGCAAGAAAGGGCCGAGATCGTTGGCAGAAAGCCCGCGCATCGCGAGCAGTATGATTGGGTCATCGCCAGAGCGGTGGCAGTGATGAACGTCTTGGCCGAGTATATCCTGCCGCTTGCAAAAGTCGGCGGGACGGCCCTCGCCATGAAAGGCGAAAGCGCGCCCGCCGAGGCGCACGCAGCCGAAAGCGCGATCAAGCTGCTGGGCGGGCATATCCGCAAGCTGATCCCGGTCACGCTTCCGGGAGTGGTGGAGGAACGCTATTTGATTGTCGTCGACAAAGTGGTCGCCACACCTGACCAGTACCCCCGCCGGGTGGGCTTGCCCTCTAAGCGTCCATTACAGGCTGTGCCTGAACCTGACCGGCGCTGATCTGCCAGATATGAGCGCCGGAGATAAAAGACGGTTTAAATAGATCCAGATCCGTCGTCGTGAGCATGGCCTGCTCGCTCACCATCAAACGGCCCAGCAAATCGTCGCGCCTGGCGGGATCTAATTCGGCCAGGACCTCATCCAGAAGCAGAACCGGCGCATGGTTGGTTTTGTTGGTCATCCAGGTGATCTCAGCCAGCTTCAATGCCAGCACCGCCGTGCGGCACTGCCCGCGCGATCCATAGACGCCCAGGTCAATTCCGTTGCTCAAAAAACGCAAATCGTCACGATGGGGGCCGATGCTGGTGCTGCCGCGCTGGATCTCTTCGGCTCGAATCCGCTCCAGCCTCTCCTGAAAACCGCGCCGGATCTGATCGGCTGTTTGGCCGGAACGATCAATCGGAGCATCCAAAGGCAAGGCATATTGCAGCGGCGACACCGGCATAGGGTCGAAAGCCGGCAAATAATTCAAACGCAGGACCTCCTGCCCACGGGTGAGGTCGTGCAGCACCTGCGCGGCCAGCTTCTCGATTTCATGGATGACCTGGATGCGGAAATAGATGATCCTGGCGCCAATGGCAGCAAGCTGCTCATCCCAAAACATAAGCTGACCGGCGTCACCGTTACGCTCATTCAACTGTTTCAACAGTGCGTTTCGCTGTGAGAGCACACGGTTGTATTCAGTCAGGTCAGATGCGTATCCGGGGATGACCTGGCTCAGCGAGAGGTTGAGATAGCGCCGGCGCTCCTCAGGCGCGCCCTCCACAATCCTCAACATATGCGGCAGGAAGAGCACCGCGTTGAACGCGCCCATCGCATCGCTCACTTTGCGGCTCACGCCATTGAGTAGAATCTCTTTTCTCAACCGCGAATTTCCGAATTCGTCCTGTTCGCTTATTAGACGAACCTCCAAACGTTGGCGCGCTTCTCTGGACGAATTCGCGGTTGAATAATCGAATTCTGCGACGATCCGGCTTACCACCAACGGCTCGTTTTGAGCCCAAAAACTGATCAATTGCCGGTCATGGCTGGCGTGAAAGGATGTGAAGGCCGCAAGGTAATAGATCGCCTCGAGCAGGCTCGTCTTACCCTGCGCATTACCACCCACCAACAACACAGGCCCGCCAGGAATATCGATATCCAGGCGGGAAAAATTCCGAAAATGGGTCAGCGAGAGGTGCGTGAGCCGCATCAGCGCGTGCTGGAGTTCAGTCCATCAATATGGCCTGCTCCACCTCGCCTTCCATTTTGGTCACCTGCTTGGCGCGGTCGGTGAAAAGCACCCCATTCAGGTGATCGATCTCGTGTTGAAAAATCCGCGCCAGCCAGCCCTCGGCTTTGATGCGCACTGGCTGCCCCCTGCGATTTTGCCCTTTGATGGTCACGTTTTTCAACCGCTCCACTTCTCCCACAAACCCTGGAATGGAGAGGCAACCTTCCGTCCCCATCACGGTCTCGCCCGAGGTGCGCGCAATCTCGGGGTTCACCACCGCATAGAGTTTTTTGGGCGCTTCTTCGTCGTCCTCGTCTCCAAATTCAACCACGATGACGCGCAGAGAAACGTCCACTTGCGGCGCGGCAAGACCAACCCCCGGCGCCGCCCGCATCGTCTCGACCATGTCGTCGATCAAACGCTGCAAATCCGGTCCGAAATCGGATACTTTGTGCGCTTTCCGGCGCAGCACAGGATCGGGTACCGTTACAATTTTCCTTAATTCAGCCATAACTCACACACCAGAATCAATTTTTGTCCCTTTACCGACTTCTTCGTGATAAAGCTCGATCAATTTCAACATCCTCTCGCGCTCGCGAGCATTTTCTTCGCGCTGTTTCTGAACTTTCAAAGCATTCATGCGGTTAAAAATATCCTGCTGAGCCCGTGCCGGGTCGAAGACATTATTAAAGGAGAACTTCGCTTCGCCTACATTGACAATGACTGTTCCAACGTTGAGCATATATCCCAGGAACCCGGGGCGCTTATTTTCAAGGCTGAGGATGTTTTCAAGCGGGGCGGACTTGCGTATCTCCGTTCCTAATGGTTTCTTCTCGATATCAAAGATGCTCCGGTCCGTGACCTGATAGATATCGTTACGCCAATCAACATAATGATAGCTTATCCAGCCAAAAATCGCCGCCAACACCATCAACACAAACACCGATACCATTAGAAAGGTCGATGCCTGAATCGAGTTCTTAATACCAATTATAACAAACGATACAAAAAGAAAGAAAATAACCAGAAAAATGATGAGCGGTATGATCGCCTTTTTAAAGAAAATCAGCCAGTGCTTGCGATAAGTGATAGTGTTGCCTTCTTCGATGCGTGTTTGCAAAATTCGTCTGAAATATTTATCAGCCCACGAAGGTTCCCTGGGTTCATCCGGCCTTCTTGAATAACCACGGGACTTGGCGCCCTCTGGCGGAAGTTGCTGCTCGCTTTCGCTTTCCTCTCCGATAATTTGACGGATCGAGTGACGCATGACATTGAGGTCAGCCTGCTGTTGGTCCTTCTGCGAGCGCTGGGTGTATTCCGAGATCAGGCTCGCCAACTGGTATGGATTCCCCACCATTTCCAGGGAAAGCCCGCCTGTGTACGTGGTAACCCGCACATCCCCATAACCAAAAAGCCGGCCAAAATACGCTGTGTGGACATTGACTGAAAGGATGGAGCTCAACGGTACGTCTTGCTGGTTTTCATAAAGCCCAATCACGCGCTCAAGCCAAATAACTCTTTGGCTGGTCAAAAAATAAAAGTCGTTTCCCCAATCGACCCACCGCCAGATCATCCAGCCGGCGCCTATTCCCAACACAACCGCCGCCAATATCAGAGCGCCAGCGCTAATAAAAGCATTTCCTCTTAACAGCCATGCTATACCAGCGATGACCAACCCAATGAACATGACAAACACGGGTAAGAACAAGGAGATAAGGAGGGCCGCGATATGCCTGCGGTGAACCTGGTAAACCACTTCATCGTCGTTCAGCCAGTCGAATTGGTGAGATTCGAGATAATCGTGACTATCTACAAACTGGATCAGGCGGTCTTTGATGGCCGGATACGCGCCAGTCACCGCCCAGAAATTATCCAAAGAAAGAAAGAGCAGGGTAACCGGAGTCAGCGCGGTAATTGTTGCCGGCTCGATACGATTCTCGAACAGCGAATCCTCTCCAAAAAAATCACCCCGCACCAGGACATCGACCAGGGTGTTCTCTAAAGATAGGTCTCGTCGAGAAGCTACCTGCCCCTCGAAAATCACGTAAAACCCGTCAGAAGTTTGACCCTGCTTAATAAACACTTGATCCGGCGCGCCATGGATCACTGAAAACCTTTCGGCAATCCCAGCCAGCTCGAACTCTTCGAGTGAGTTGAAGAGGCTCAGACCCTGTAGAAATTGCGTGATCTGAGCGAGATCAAGTGCGAATTGCATTATGCCCTGCTATTTTTGAGGAATATTGAACAATAAAAAAGGGCGCACTGTTGTGAGGAGTAAAAAAGGGTGGCGCAGGGGCGCTGCATTGACGCCCCTGCAAGATGAATAAACCTCATGCACTCCTTAAACGGCGCGCCAGGAAGATCACCACAATGAGCAAGACCGCCATCCCAACCATGGCGGGGAGGCCGATCTCATCCGCAAATCCCGTGTCAGGGATGCCGGTTGACTGCGGCGGCCTGGCCGTGAATGTGCTTGCCAGGCGCGTCGCATTGGCATCCAGGGTGGCAAAAAGGGAAACGGCAGTGGCAGTCTGCGCGTTCGGCGTATCCGTAGGCAGCACCACGGCAGTGGTTGGCACGGCAAGCACCGGGGTGGGGCTGCTCGTCGCCGTGAAAGTCGGAGGGATCTCCGTCGCCGTCGGGGTCTTGGTATAGGCAGCGATTATTGCCTGCAGCGCCTCTTCCGTCGAGGTGCTGGCAACCATTTCAGCAACGATCGTATTCTGCGCTTCTACGGTAGCCATCTGGCTATCCCTGGCGTTGCGCGTCCCCGGCAAAATTACCAGGGCGTAAACCGCGATACAAACCAATGCCAGCAGAGCAATAAAACCGAGCACGCCTGCAATAATCAGAAAAGTTCGGTTACTTGACTCTTCCGGCGGGATAGGCTCCTCATCAAACTCATTATTCAAGTCCAGATTTTCAAACGACATCGGGTTCTCCTCCTCTCAGTGATCCCCGTTTTCCAAACGGGCAGGTGTCTGACTTAGCATTTTTGACAATCTGTTTCTTCTCATATTCGAAAATTATTGAATAAGCTCCAGATTCGCCATCGGCAAATCCAGGACAGTCCCATCATCCAAACGAACTTCTACGGCATTGGTATATAAACCGCTCGAAAAAATTGTGTTGCCTTTCAGACTCACGATCGTCCCTATCTGTCCATTATGTGGCGCGCGCAGCACGCGCACGACCTTCTCAGGCCCAAAAGCGCCCGTCTCCGCGGGGGCTGTTGTACGTCCTGGCGCTGGCAATGGGATGACAATCTCGGGCCTGGCGCCCGTAAACGCGTTCCAGTCTTCCGCATTTAAAGCGACTTCACGCCGGTTGTTCGTCACGAGCAGCTTATATACGGCTGAGTTATACGGTCTCACCCCAAATCCCTCGATCAAAATGATCGGATAGTGCGCTTTTGCAGCAACAGGAACCAGATCCAGAGAAATGCTGCTCAGAATCATGCCTCGCAGCGATAATTCATCGGCCAGTTTTAGCGCTTCAACATCCTGACATGGGCCTGATAAGACAACCGACCCTCTCAGACTGACATCCAGGTCAGAAGCGACCAGGGGGTGGTCAGGTTTTTTGGCTAATACCACCATCAGGCCATAATTGATCAACCCGTTTCCCCACACGCCTTGTATCAGGGCTCCGGTCGTCTCGATCACGGCGCCGAAATCTGGGATGAGTTCGACAACATCGCCGGGAATCCCAGCCTGTAATTGAAACGGTTTGGCGACCTCCTCTAACAGGACCTGTCCATCACCAGCCAGGATCACACGGCACTCTTTCGGGGCGCGCACCACCCGATTAGAAATGCCATATGGCCCGGCGATGACGTCTCCTCTGGCAAGCTGATCGCCAGCCTGGCATTGCATGTAGCGCTCGGTCTTCTCCGGAGAGATGCCCAACATGTGGGCAATATCCAGCCACTGGTATTCGGGGTTGATGTTCGTCTCTGCAAGCACATCCAATGCGCTGACCTTCTGACCCGTGCGCGCCAGGACTTTGCCAGGGTGTGGAAGGGTTCTTTCCCTGCGTACAAGGGTCAAGGGGACAAAATGGGTTACCGGGGCTAACATGCTATTGTCCTCCAAGGCTCCACAACCACTTTTTATACAGCTCCTGGCGCTTCGCGATGTCTTTTGGAAGACTTAATGGCCGCCCGCGCGCGTCGATCACCACCCCAAGCACACCGCCTTTCACCGTCACACTGCCGCCCCGCCCCGGCGCACCCATGCCGATATCTGCTTTGTGAAACGGCTGAATAGAAAGACGTGCTTTTTGACCATAAGGTAGTGCGATCATCTCAATTGAGCCCTGTTTGACAATCGATTGCGTCTCTTGACCGTTGTCGCTCACAAGATTGAGCTTCAAGACAGGCTGTCCTGGCTTCGTATTGACTACAGGTGCAATGACCGTACCAAGATTCAAAAATGAGTTTGAATCCATGACTTGAACGGCTAGCAATTGGTTAAAAACGGCGGCTGCGCCTATAGCTGGCGCAATGTGGTTTTGATCGAGCACCAGCGTGGTGATCCCAGCCGGTTGAAGCCCGTCGAGCAAGGTGAGCACGGTATGCGCCGGTCCCGGCGAGCGGCTGAAAACGCTCCCGGTTGCTAAAACCGGTTCAACGGGCAGCAGCGCAGAATCCGAGATGGCGAGGAGCCGCGCCGGAAAGCCTGGGCGGGCTTTTATCAACGCCGCCTGTAACGCAGTGCGGGTGAGAGCCATCTCAACCGCAAATTCCTCTGGGGTGACCGGCAATGTTCCAGGATATTTTGATTTATAAAACAGGTATTCTCTTATCTGATCATTCGAGAATTCAACGGTCAACCAATTGGATATCTCAGCCAGCGGCCACCCGTCCATCCATTTTCTATGCTGGCTTCCCAATCCAAATTGCGGAAATACGCCGAGCGATAATTCACCCTCAATCGCAGCGGCGATCGTCACGGCCGAAGCGCCCACATCCACGCCCAGAACGCCCTTTTTCTCACGCAGGTAGGCGCTTAAGAAGCGCACAACCCGTCCGAACGCAGCCGCCGTCGGCAGCAATCCCTCGTCGCCGGCCCAGGTTCGCAGATCATCCACGCCCGGTTTTTTTGCAGCGCGTAATTGGCAGTAGAGCTTCGCCAGCGACGTTTGCGCGGCTTCTAAGGTCTCCAGGTCCAGGGTTGGCCGGATATTTGGCGCGGTTTGAATGGTTGTAATGCCTTCCAGGTTTGTGCGAATCTGCTCCACGATTTCCGAGTTCCCGGTGTAAAAAACCTCGGGGCGTTCGGATTCTGGGATCAAATAACAAGCCAATCCGACCGATTCAAGCAGCGCCATGAGCGATTTCGACGCCCCACCATCCGTCCCGCCCGCGATCAAGATCAGGTCAGGGCGCGACCGCACAAGCAGATTCAGGCGCGCTTCCGGTTTCCGGTGATCGTTAAGGCTGAGGGTGTACATCAGGTCGCTGTATATCGTTTGCGCCAATCTGCGCGCGCTCTCGCCAGACACATCATCCAATAATCCAACTACAGCGACTTTGAGCGGCTCGCCAGCGGAAATCGTGGCTGCGAACCGGTCGACGCCAGTTCCATCACTGGAAGCGGGGATGATCAGCTGCTGACGGGAATCGATGAAAATTCGTCCGGTCACATGCTGCAGATCGTCCAGAGCTGAGCGCACCCCCTCGCCGATGTCCTTGTAGGGGGCAACTGCCGTCGTTCTCGCAGTTCCCATCGCGATGAATCGATACCGCTCGTCGGCCACTTCGAACAGGATCGCGCGCGTCG
>JADYYC010000261.1 GCA_020853835.1 Anaerolineales bacterium | reverse complement strand
GAGACCGGGATGAGCGTCACAAAATAGACCAGGCTGTATAACCCGCCGATGGTCAAGATGGACATGAACTCGCCGATGCCGCCTAACAGCAGGTACAGGACGATGAAGGTGCAAATCATGTGCAGCCAACTGTACGCCAGGGCTTTTACCAGGCTCGCCGGTTGGCGCAGCCAGAGCTGCATAGAAGCGTACATGCGCGCAAAGAAATCGCGGACGCGCCTCAGAACCCCGTGCGGCCAGCCGCCTGCCGGCAGCGCGGCCAGTAACCGGGGGTTCCCAGCGCCCGCTGGCGGGGCGTTGAAGAGGCTGGAAAACGCAGGAAGGCTGAAGGGGACCATCATCGCCATGCCAGCCATGCCCACCAGCCGGTCGGTGATCAGCGAAGCCGCCGCAACGGCGCTGTCTGCCTGGAACTGGAGCAAACCCGCCAGCCGCACCACGTCGCCTCCGATCGTGGTCGGCAGGAAGTTGGAGGCGAAAAGGCCCGCAAACGTGATGCGCAGGGTGCGCAGGAAGGGGATGTTCACTTCAGTCGCACCTAGCAGGCTGTGCCACCGCAGCGAAACCGCCAGGCGGGAGGCCAGCATCAACAGCAGCGCCAGCGCCAATCGCCAGGGTGGGATTTGCTGGATCGCCAGCCAGATCTCCTGCCAGCTCTGCTGGCTGACCAGGTAGGCCAGCAGCGCGAGCGCAAACAGAGTACCAGCGAAGCGGATGAGGTCGCGGTTGCTCGGCCGGCGCATGGGTTACCCGCCTTTTCCTCTGCGCGCAGGCGCGGAAACCGTCCGCATAAGGCTGATTTTTCCCACCACGTTTCCCCCTGCGCCGCCAGCAGGTGGGAACTTATGGGTTGCGATCAGGATACACATCAACTGGGTCTGCTTCTTGCGTGGATTCGAGCCGTTTTCGAATGGTGTAAGTCGGCTTTTTCTGCGATTCGTGGTAGGTGCGCACCTGCATTTCAGCAATCAACCCGAGCAGGATCGACTGAAATCCCAGGATCATCACCATCAGGCTCGAGCTGAAGAACGGCGATTCGGTGACCGAAATTTGGAACAGCAGCCGCCGTACCAGCAGAAAGAGTAAGAGGCACATGCTGATCAGGATGAGCACGATCCCCATCCCGCCAAACGGGTAGATGGGTTTGTTGGAATAGCTGATCAGAAACTTGACTGTGATCAGATCGAGCAGAACTTTGATCGTGCGCGTCAGGCCGTATTTTGTCTTGCCATAACGGCGCGGGTGGTGGCGTACCGGGAGCTCGACCATCCGCGCCCCGACCGAATGCGCATAAGCCGGAATAAAGCGGTGCATCTCGCCATAAAGCCGGAACCCCGCCAGCACTTCCCGCCGGTAGGCTTTCAAAGTGCAGCCGTAATCGTGCAGGTGCACGCCGGTGACGGTCGAGATGAGCCAGTTTGCGATGCGGGAGGGCAGCACGCGCGTGATGAATGCGTCCTGGCGGTTTTCGCGCCAGCCGCTGACCACGTCATATCCCTGATCGATCATCTCCAGCATGTGAGGGATATCGGCCGGATCGTTCTGCAAGTCCGCATCCATCAGGATGATGACCTCGCCGCGGGCGTGATCGATGCCGGCCGCGATGGCGGCCGTCTGGCCAAAATTGCGCCGCAGGAGCAGGGCGACCGTGTGCGCCGGGCTGGCTTGAACAAGTTTTTCGAGCACTGCGGGGCTTTGATCGGTGCTGCCATCGTCCACATAGATCAACTCCCAGGCCAGGCCGGGGATCGAGCCGAGCGCCTGCAGAATCTGTTCATGCAAGATGGGCAAGTTCTCTGATTCGTTATAAACCGGGATCACAAGAGAGAGTTTCAAGAGATTTGCCTGTTATTGTCCGCTGGCGGGATCGTATCGAGCCATCGGTAACGCCCCTAATTATACTCGCGATGGCAAAGGCAGGCTATTCGGGAGGTCTTTGCAGCTCGTTCCCCTCCGTGACCAAGACAGCGGGCTTCGCCCGAAGGCTCGCGGCAGCCCAATCGGCCATCAAGAGCAGGATGCCCGTGCACAGCCCCAGGAAGAGGATGCGGAATGGGTCGGTAACCATCCAGCCGACCGAGTAATAGCGCTGGAGGTACCAGGGGAAGAACCAGAACAGGATCGCCCCTGTGAGGAGCAGGGCGCGGCGCAGCCAGGGATCGCGGGCCCGGTTCTCCTCCACGATAATGCGGGCGGCCAGCGCAGCCTGCAGGACGATGAAGATGGCGCGGTAGCGCGGGTTGTCCCACATATCGCTCCCGCCGCGATAGGCGGCGACCAGGATGACCAGCCAGACGATCAGGGTAAAAACGCGCCCCAGGCTGCGCTCCCCGTTACGGCGCAGGGCATGAAATGGCGCAAAGGCCAGGAATCCGAGCAGCAGCGTCCAGCCGACCGCGCGCCAGATGGCAATCGCGCGCCAGACCGGAGCCTGGCTGCTGGCGACCAAGGCCGCGGGCAGGAAGGGCTGCACCACGCCATATGCCAGCAGCATCGGCAGGTGTGACCATTCCGGCGTGAATTTGAAAATTTTCTGCATCCAGCCCGAGGCGTGGCGGCTGGTGTATGCCTGGAAGCTGGCCGATTTATGCAGCCACCAGTTGAGCATCGCGACCGGGTTGGTAATGCGAGCCGGCACGACCTCGCGCAGCGCGGCGTACAGGCCTGCCAGCCCGATGACCGCCAGCAGCAGCAACGCCAGCCAGAACCAGCGGTGCTGGTAAATGGTCTTCGAGCCGAATTTGAGCATCCCCAGCGCGGCCAGGGCCAGGCACCCGAGCAGCAGCACGGCGGTGAGCGAGGACAGGAAATAAGTCAGCAGGCAGGGGATCAGAATCCAGAGCACGCTCGAGACCGAGCGGTCATCCCGGTAGCGCGCCAACCCGTAAAAGGCAGCCGCGGCGAACGGGATTGTGAACGCCTCGCGCATTTGCGAGCTGCCCAAAAGGACCGCTTCAGGGTACAAGAAAACCACCCAGGCGCTGATAGAAGCCGCCGTGTCGCCCCAGACCCGCCGCGTAAATGCCCACGTAAAAAGCACGGTCAGGGCGGAAAAAGCCGCGCCCAACACAACCAGCAGAAGCGGTTGGTGCACCTCCCCGCCGATATAGCGGTAAATAAAGGCGCTGATAAACAACAGCCCGCCGTATTGGTCTACCTTGCGGTTGTCTCGAAATGCCTGCTGCAGGGGCTCGCCGGAGCGCGCCAACCGCCAGGCGGCCTGGTCGCGTCCGGCGGCGTCTCCCATGACGTATCCGCTGATCTCGGCCGGCGTGCCATGACCCCAGACCGGCAGCACAACCGTCCAGGCGACGCCGGCTGCCAATCGCAGCAGTGCGGCTGCCAGCACCATGTAGAGCACCCAGGCGGGCGGTTTTTCGCTGCGCATCAAATGCCACACGCCCAGAACGACCGCCGCGCTTATACAGGAGATTATAAAGAAGGAACTCCACCCGACGATCGAGAAGAACCCGTTGGAAATAACCGCCAGGATCATGGATAGAAGAACCAATCCAGCCAGCAGGCTCCCCCCGCGCGCCAGCCATCGAATGGCTGAGGGTTTTTGTTGTTGTATCATTGGGTCAGGTTTCATGACAGCTCAGGGGACAGATTATCCCACATTTTTGATGTTCGACTGGTTGGTCTTTGTTTAGAGGTTTTCGAGCATCCGGGCGGCGCGCGAATCCCAGGTGTGCTGTTGCGCGTCCTGGCGCGCCTGATGACCGAGCGCGCGGCGCAGGTCTGGGTCGTTGCACAGTTTTCGGATGGCAGCTTCCCAGGGTTCGGGCCCGCCGAGGGGCAGCAGCAGGGCGTTGTGTGAGTTGAGCACTTCCTGCAGCACGGTCAGCGCGCTCGCAACGATCGGGCGTTCGCAAGCCAGGTACTCGAAGAGTTTCATCGGGCTGAGGTAGCGCGCGATGTCGCCCCCGGAAGAGGCTTCGACGCGCGCCTGATAGGGCAGCAGCAGGATGTCGCAGGCTGCCTGGTACATGGGCAGCTCAGCGTTGGGTACGAAACCGGTCAGGATCAGGTTGGCCAGCTCCCTGCTGCGGGCCTGATCGCCCAGTGCCCGCACCTGATCCGGCTCGCCGCCGACCACCAGGAAGTCTATCTCGGGCAGCCGGCCCGCCAAATCGAGCAGCAGCTCCGCGCCGCGGCCGGGGTAGAGATGACCGGTGTAACCGGCGCAGAGCCGGCCGGGCTGCAGGCGATCCAGCGGACCAGGCCGGTCCGCGCCTGCCAGCAGGCGGCGGGCCTGCTCGGGCGCAGGCAGGTTTTCATAACGTTCGAGGTCGACCCCGTCCGGCGCGATCAGGCAAAAGGGCGCTT
>JADYYC010000260.1 GCA_020853835.1 Anaerolineales bacterium | reverse complement strand
TTGGTATGCATTGCCCATAATATGCGAAAACTGGCGGGGTGAGTACCCCCAGTTTTTTTGTCTTCGCCCATTTTTGCCCCCTAAAGCCCATTTCGGGGCTGTCTAGCAGTTCTTTCTGGACAGCCCCGGGAGGGGTGAGGGAGCGCGCGTCGAACCCCCTCGTTTGGACACAGATTTCCACAGATTCACACAGATCGAGATTTTTAAGACTTCGGAAGTCTCCCGCACCCCGTCATTTCGAACCGCCGCCAGGCGGTGAGAAATCCTGATTTTCGCTATCCAAGATTTCTCCTCGCTGTGTTCGTCGAAATGACGGGAGGGCCTGGCGCCCCCTCTCCCGCTTGCGGGAGAGGGTTGGGGTGAGGGCCTAAGCAGGGCCCCTCCGTCATTTCGAACCGCCGCCAGGCGGTGAGAAATCTTGGCGCGCGTCGTTCAAGATTTCTCCTCGCTGCGCTCGTCGAAGAGGAAACGGCCCTCACCCCGGGTGAGGGCGCGCGCGTCGAAATAATGGGAGGAGAGCGGCGCGCGCGTCGTGATGACAGGGTGGCTGGCTTTTATCGAAATGACAGGAACAGTCTGAAGATGTCGAATTTACGACACAGGGCGGCAATTTGCTAACCTAAAAAAGCCCTGTGCATCCCTGAAAATCCGTGTCCCCCCAAAAATCTACGCCCCCTCGGGGCCGAAAAACGTCGCTGCATCCGGCAGGTAGCCGTGCTCGTCCCAGAAATACGCCTGGGCGAGCAGAGTCGCGCTCTGGACAGTCCTCAAACTGCGAGGCGACTTATCCAGGTACTCCAACCCGGCGGGACTGAGGCGCGGGGCGAGCAAGGGACGCAGGCGCCCCCAGCTCGCCGCCTCGCTTTGCTCGTCGGGCGTCCAGGCCGGCGGAGGCGTCTCCAGATCGCTGCCGAAGGGCAGATCAGCGTACTGCGGGTAGCAGTGCGCGAGCGCTTTATCCTGAAAGCGCCAGTCGCATGAAACCTCCCAGGGCAGCGAAAAAGCAAAATGGAGCATCTCGCGCGTATCGTAAGGACATACGACGACCTCGTTTGGCATCATCCCAAAGGTGAAGTGCGGGGTAATGCGGCGGGTGAGCTGATCGTAGCTGAAAAGCGACAGCGGGTTGGGAAACTGTTCATAGCGCGAAAAGCTCGTCAGGAGCATGTCACGGATGGTCTGCAAGACCTCTGGAGAGATCAGGTGCGGGGGCGCCCAGGGACGCAGAAGTTCGAGTGGCCGGTCGACAAGCATCTTCAACAGGTGTGCGCGCATGTCCGCAAATGGGGGGCGCCTCGGTTCGGCCCTGCCCGGGAACGACGCCACGCTGCGTCCGCGCCCAAAAAGGATCCCGCCGCTCAGGCCGTCGTAAAGCGCCTCCGGCCCCGCCAGCTCCCGCGCCAGGGCGATGCCCCAGGAGTGCTGCAGGTTCTGCAGACCGATCATCAGGTTTTTGTCCCATTCGGGGCGGAAACGATCGCCGGGCTGGTCGACTACGGTGTGCGGCGCACCCAGCCGGGCGGCGACCATCTGAGCCGCGGCCAGATCGCGCTCGCTCAATCCGTTGATGAAGTGCCGGGCGGTGACCAGGCGCGGCAGCGGACGCCCCTCGGCCAGGTGGGCAAACAGGATGTGGCGCGAGTCGCGCCCGCCTGAGAGCCCGATGACGGCAGGCATGTCCTCCGGAATGAGGCGGATCGCGCCGCGCACAATCTCGTCCAGCCGTTCGTAGAGGTCTTCGATCCGCCGGTAGCGCTGCGGCTCCCGCGGGGCGCTGAGGACATCTTCGCTAAAGGCGCGCAGGCTGATCCCGTTGAAGGGAGAGAGGCCTTCAAACGGCTCGCCGATGAGCAGGATGGCCGTAATGGTAAGCCAGTTGATGCCGGCCCCGAGCTCGGCGGCGAGGGGCAGCAGGTTCGCCCGCGCCAGGCCGGCGGCCTTGCGTTGGCGCCAGTAGTCCAGGCTGTCGGCGGGGGAAAGCAAATCATCGACTGGCTCGTTTGCGAGCATTGTTGGATCTTTAGCTGAAACGTTCATGGGTTGCGGAAATTATATCCTGTTCAGGTTGGGAAGAGCGGGGACGTATCTCAGACTTCCGAAGTCTCAGAGACTTCGGAAGTCTCATCACCTCGATCTGTGTGAATCCGTGAGAATCTGTGTCCTAGAAATGGGTTTCGGTGCGTTGATGCGCCCTCACCCAAACCCTCTTCGACGATTGCCCTGCTTGAACCCTCACCCAAACCCTCGACGAGGATTGCGCGGATTAGGCCCTCACCCAAACCCTCTCCCGCAAGCGGGAGAGGGCTTCCGCGCCGTCATTTCGACGAGCGCCCTCACCCCGGCCCTCCCCCAGGGGGAGAGGGGGCTGCCCTCCTGTCATTTCGACGAGCGAAGCGAGGAGAAATCTTGAGCGACGAATGCCAGGATTTCTCACCGCCTGGCGGCGGTTCGAAATGACAGGGAGAAGCGGCGGTTCGAAATGTCAGGGGGGCAAGGCGCGCGCCTAGCTCCCCGGCGCAGGATGGCGCGCACAGAACGCGCAAAATAGTGTAAAATTTCACGTCAACCAACCAAAAAGGAGAGAAAATGAGATTACCCCGAATGAGAAAGACGTTGCTGCCGCAGTCCCTGCTCGTGATCGCCCTGTTGGGCGGGGCGCTGTTAGCCGCCTGCGCGCCCAAGCCAGCCGCGACGGTCGCCCCGAGCACCCCGCTCGAGGCGTTGAAAGCCCATCCCTGGCAGTGGGTCGGGTTCACCAACCCGGTCGATAAATTCCAGATCGACAACCCGCAGAGCTATCAGATCACCTTCAACGCCGACGGCAAAGCCAACGTCGTCGCCGATTGCAACAACGCCATCCTCACCTACACCGCCGACGACAGCAGCCTGAAGCTCCAGCCTGGCCCGATGACCCTGGCCGCCTGTCCCCCCGGCTCGCGCAGCAACGACTTCGTGCAGTACCTCAGCTCAGCCGCGATCTATTTCTTCAAGGACGGCAACCTGTTTATCGACCTCTTTGCCGACGGCGGCACGCTCGAATTCAAGCCCGCCGGCTAAGCTCCCCCGTAACCGTCTTATAACTGACTTTTAACCCCCTTCAAGCGGGCTTGCCTGCGCCCAGACGTTTCGCCGGGCGCAGGTAGCCCGGCAGCAGGTTTTCCGGCCCCGAATTTAGCCGCACCACCGCCATCCAGCAGCCCGCCATCGCGGCCTTGTCTGGATAGACCAGGTAGCGCGGCGACCACTCGGGTTGGAATTTCGCTTTGAACGCGTGCAGCCCTTTGAAGTTGTAAAACTGGTTGATGTTTTCGTAGATGAAGTGCAGCAGGCGCTCGACCGAGGGGTCCTGCGGGCTTTCGCCCACGCCCGCCAGCGAGCTGAGGCCCAGGTTAAAGCGCCGGTAGCCCTGCGCCTTCGCCCATTGAAACAGCCCCACGAAGAGGTACTCCATCGTCCCGTTCTCGACCTGGCCGCGGCGCCGCATCAGGTCGATCGTGATCTCGTCGGGGCAGTATTCGGTGGTGATGTTGGCAAAGGCGCTGATCCACCCCTCGGGGGTCACGACCGCCGCGATGGGCGTGCTGCGGACGTAGTCGTCGTCGAACCAGCCCAGCGAGAAGCGCTTCTCGCCGCCGTGCATGTTGGTGAGCCACTCGTCGCTGATCTGGCGCAGCTCCTCCAGCAGCTCGTCTGAGACCGGCGGCGGGTGCACCTCGAATTTATGTCCGAGCCTGGTGAGGCGGTTGACCGCGCTGCGCATGCCCTTGGCCGCCCCGCCCTCGAGCGTGAAGGTCTCCAGGTTGACGATCCCTTCATCGCCGACGCAGACCGCCTCGAAGCCGGCCGCCCGGTAAAGGTCGAGCGTTTCCGGCATGGTCTCGTAGAAACAGGGGATCCAATCGTTGCGGGCGCACAGCGCTTTGAAGCCCTCGATCGCGGCGGGCAGGTCTTCGCGCGGCCCGACCGGGTCTCCCAGGGTGACGGCCGTCCGCCCCGAGAGGCTGTACGTGACGAGCGAGCCGCCGGGGGTGAAGAAGTAGCTCTTGTCGTCGAGCAATGCCAGGCGCGCCAGCGACGAGCAGGCGTGCTGTTCGAGGATCCGCTGCGCCGTCAGGCGCTCCGCCTCGGTGGCGGGCTGCCCGCGGCGCAGGACGGGGCGCAGCAGGCTCCACGCGGCGAAGCCAAACGTGACCGCGCCGACGGCGTAGATTGAGTTGCCAAAAAAGTGGCCAAAGCGGGTGAGCGGCTGTAAACCGGGGTCGTAAAAGGCGGTGAACATCACCACCGTCTGACGCAGCGCGTCCAGCCACCCGTAATGCACCTTGAAGTGCCGGTCGAGCAGGTAGAAGCCGAGCATGCCGTAGGCGAGCGTGAACAGAAACGCCCCGATCAGCACGATCAGCCCCTGGCGGATGGAGGGCGGGTCAGAGCGGGCGTGAAAGTGGTGGCGCATAACCCACAGCAGCAGCGCCAGCCCCGCCGCGAGCAGCGCCTCCTCGTAGTCCAGCCCTTTGACCAGGTGGCTGATCGCTGAGACGACCAGGACCGCCAGCGTGAGCAGCCAGGCTACCCGTTTGCGCCGCCACAAGCCTTGCGCCAGCAGCAGCAGCGCAAAACCCGCCAGCGCCGCGGTGAGATGCCCGCCGCGGCGAACCAGCAGCGGCGAGACTTCCTCCAGGATGTGGCGCCGCTCGGCCAGCGAGGGCGTGACGGCAGACAGGACGTTGACCACCCCCATCGCCGCTACGAGCAGGGCCGTCAGCCGCACCCCCCAGGCGTCGGCGAGCGAGCGCCGCCGGGGCTGGAACGAGAGCGTGGAGCGGACGGCGAAAAACCCCAGCAGCATCGGGATCCAGAAGGTCAGCCCGCGAAAGGCGAGCGTGACTGCGGCTGCAACCGCCGCCGGAACCCCGAGCGAGGTGTAGGCGAGGGTCATCATCCCCTCCACCATACCGATGCCCTGGGGGGTGATCGAGACGACCCAGAAGAGCACCCCCACCGCAAAGCCCGCCACCAGGGCCCCCAGGCTTATGGCCTGGCTGAAGCCGCGGAAGAGCAGGTAGAGCGTGAGCACGTCCAGCAGGTGGGCGCCCAGCGCGGCCAGGACGGCCAGGGCGAGCCGACCGGGGTGCGCGGCGACGGCCGCGGCGGCGGCGTTGAACTCGGCCGCGTTGCGCTCGGCCCAGCCGTCGCCCAGGCTGAAATCGCGCTTGAAGCGGCGCAGCAGCCCCACCACCAGCCGCTGCACGGCGTCGAGCAGCCTTCTGAGGGCGTCCGGGTTCCACAGGCCGAGCAGCAGCACCCCGCTCAGCCCGAGCATAAATCCGAGCAGGATCAGCGCCGCGACCACCTCGTAGATTTGCAGGTCGTGCCGGATGAAGAGGAACGCCAGCCCCGGGATGAGCAGCAGCGTGAAGGCGCTGTAATCGGCGATAATCTGGAGCAGCACCCCCGCCGCGGCCCGAGCGGCCGGTTTGCCGCGCCGCGAGAGGTTCTCGGTGAAGAGCGCCGCGCCCCCCGCCCCGCCGGCGGGCACGGCCACGTTCACAAACAGCGACCCCAGCACCACCGGCAGCAGCTCCAGCAGCCCGGTCGAGATCTCGACCGTGTAAAAGGCGGCCTGAAACGACCCGGTGGAGACCAGGTAGTAGGCGAGCTGCGCCGCCACGGCTGCGAGCGCCCAGCCCCAACTGGCCTGCGCCAGCGCGCCCTCAAGCTGTCTCAGCTCGGGCAGGTGCGCCGCGACCAGCCAGACAAAGAGCAGCGTCAACGCAATCAAAATGACCCGTCGTACCATCGCCTCCTCTCACCCTCCGCGCC
>JADYYC010000259.1 GCA_020853835.1 Anaerolineales bacterium | reverse complement strand
CCCGCAGCAGGTTTGGATGCGAGAGATGCGCCTCGGGGCGCTCATCCACGGGCGAATCGCCCGCCGGCCTGCTGTTCTCAAGCAGCTTTGTCTCGCGGTCAGGCGTGGGGGCGTTCGCCTGGAGCAGCGCTCCGCATTCCGCGCAATACCTGGCCGTCTCACGGTTGGGTGCGTTGCATTGCGGACAGCGAATCTCGGCCAAGTCGATCGTTCCTTTAATACCAGTTACCGTCTCAGTTGACTGAGAAACCCCCCGCCTGCAAGGCGCTGCGGTTCGAGAGGACCACCTCCAGCAGCGCCAGCTCGCGCTGATAATGGCGCGACAGCCTGAACAGCAGCTTATCGAGGCGTTCTACGGAAAGCAGTTCCTGCTTCTGGAGCGGCGAAATCTGCAGCAACGCCGCCGCCAGATACCCGAACATGGCACCGTCATCCGGAAGCTGGTCGAGATCGAGCTGGTTGCTCCCTGATTTGATCAGCAGTTGGACAAAGCGGTCGAACTGGCGCCGCAAGCGCCGCCCATATTGGACTGCGCCGGCCGGGTCGGGGTTTTCGATCGGGTATGACTGGGCGCGCCCCACGAGGTACGGCTGAGTCTCCCGGTCGATGTCGCGCAGGCGAAAACGCTCCTGCCCCAGCGCCACCAGGTTCATCCTGCCGCCCTCGAGCTGCTGGATGCGGGCAATGTGCGCGCTGCAACCGATATAGTACGGCTCGGCTAGCGGCCCCAACGCTTCGACCCCTTTGCGTATCAACGCAACCCCGAAGGGCCGCCGCTGCTCCGCGCAAAAATTGACCATCTGCACGTAGCGCGGCTCAAAAATATGCAGATGGATCGGCGTGCCCGGAAACAGCACCGTATTGAGCGGAAACAGGGGCAATTCATACATCCATTGTGATTTTAGCATAAAGCACATCCACAGTCGACGGGGTTTAGGCAGGGTGGGCCGTGATTGACGGATGAATTTGAGATACAATGGAACCCGGCGTTGAGGCTTACATTTTTAAGCAGAGGATCCGTCCATGAGCGAAAATGATTTTTCCCCGTCTTTGATATTCCGCCAGAATATGTTGACCCAAAAACTACCCGGCAGCGGCATAGATTGCATTGCCATCAACGCCGGGCCCATGCTGACCTACCTGACCGGCTTGAGCTTTCACCTCATGGAGCGGCCTGTAGTGCTGTTGCTGCCGGCTGGCAGGCCGCCGGCGATTATTCTGCCCGAGCTCGAAACCGCCAAGCTGAAAGGCCTGCCCGGAGGGTTTCAAGCGTTCGCCTATGGCGAAGACCCCTCCACGTGGCCGGCGGTGTTCCGAGAGGCGGTGCAGTTCACCGGCCTGGAGGGCGGCGTGGTCGGCGTGGAGCCATCGCGCCTGCGCTTCCTGGAGCTGAGCTACCTCCAGGCAGCCGCCCCGCAGGCGCGCTTCGTCTCTGCCGAGGAGAGCCTGGCCGCCCTGAGAATGTGCAAAGACGCCCAGGAGGTCAGCGCCATGCGCCGGGCAGTTCAGATCGCCCAGCAGGCGCTCCAAGCCACCCTGCCGGCAATCCGCCCCGGCCTCACCGAGCGCCAGATCGCCTCCGAGCTTGTGATCCAGCTCTACCGGGCCGGCTCCGATCCCGAGCTGCCTTTTGGCCCGATCGTCGCCGGAGGCCCCAACAGCGCAAACCCGCACGCCTCCCCCTCGGACCGCCCGCTCCAGGCTGGCGATCTGCTGGTGATCGATTGGGGCGCGTCTTACAACGGCTACATCTCCGACCTGACTCGCACCTTCGCCATCGGGAATGTCCAGCCCGAATACGCCCACATCGCCGCGCTGGTCAAAGAGGCCAACCAGGCTGGCCGCGAGGCGGCAAAACCCGGCTTCCCTGCCGAAACGGTGGATCAGGCCGCCCGCGGGGTGATCGACCGGGCCGGTTATGGCAAGTATTTTACGCATCGCACCGGTCATGGCATCGGCATGGAATCCCACGAAGCCCCCTACATCCGTCAGGGGAACACCCTCCTCCTTCAGCCCGGGATGGCTTTCACGGTCGAGCCTGGTATCTATCTTCCCGAGCGGGGCGGGGTGCGCATCGAGGACAACCTTGTCATCACCCCGACCGGCGCCGAGTGCCTGAGCGACCTGCCGCGCGAGCTGCTCAGCATTGGATCGTGACCGATGGACATCCCGAAACTGATCCCAACCGCGGAGCCTTTCTTTTTTCCGGGCAACTCAACCGGCTGCCTGCTGGTGCACGGCTTCACCGGCACCCCCAAAGAGATGCGCCCGCTGGGCGAGTATCTGCACGCGCGGGGGTATTCGGTGTTGGGAGTGCGCCTGGCCGGGCACGCCACGCGTCCGGCGGACATGATACGCATGCGCTGGAGAGACTGGCTGGCGAGCGTGGAAGACGGCTGGCACTTGCTGCGCGGCTGCTCGGAGCGCATCTTCGTCATTGGCCTTTCGCTGGGAGGGGTTCTCGCGCTCACCTTTGCCTCCGATTACCTGGTCGCGGGCGCGGCGGCGCTGGCGACCCCGCATCACATGCCGGATGACCCGCGCGTGCGCTGGATCAAGCCATTGAGCCTGTTCCAGCGCTTTGTTGATAAAGGGCCTTCGGACTGGCGCGATCGGGCTGCCGAGGCGGATCATATCTCCTACCCGGCCGACCCCACCCGCTCGCTCGCCGAAGTGCGCGACCTGCTGAGCCTGATGCGCCAGCGGCTGCCGCAGGTGACCGCCCCCGTGCTGCTGGTCAACTCCAAAGAGGATCGCACGGTGCGCGCCGATGACCGGCACGCCGAACAGATCCTGGCTGGCCTGGGCAGCCGCACAAAGCAGGTCGTTTGGGTGGAAAATAGCTGCCACGTGATCACGCGCGACGCCGCCCGTGAAAAGGTTTTCCTGGCGGTTCAGACCTTTATCGAGATGACAGTTCAGGGAGAGGTGTGAGCCGCGACCTGATCCTGATCGCATTTGCCATGCTGGTTTGGGGGCTGGGCGAGGGGATGTTCTTCTTTTTCCAGCCGCTCTACCTGCAAGAGCTTGGCGCCGACCCGCTCCAGATCGGGGCGATCCTCGGGGCGGTCGGCCTGGCGATGACTCTCGCTTACCTGCCGGCCGGTTATCTCTCAGACCGCATCGGGCGGCGCCCCTTGCTCATCCTGGCCTGGGTGATAGGCGCCCTCTGCACCGGCGTCATGGCCCTGTCCAGGTCTCTGCCAATCTTTATCGCGAGCATGGTGCTGTACGGCACCACCAGCGCGGTCACGGTGCCGCTGAACAGCTATATCACCGCCGCCCGCGGCCGTTTCAGCGTCGGGCGCGCCCTGACCCTCATCTCGGCTTTCTTCAACCTGGGTTATATCCTCGGCCCGCTGATCGGCGGGCAGGTCGGTCAGAGACTCGGCCTGCAGGCCAATTTCCGCTCTGCCGCCCTCATCTTCCTCGTTTCGACCGCCATCGTCTGCCTGGTCCGCTCCCAGCCGGTGGAGCCGCTGCCGGAGAGCGGCAATGCGCCCGGAGTGCGCCAGTTGTGGAAGGGCAATTATGGGCGCTACGTCGTGCTGATCTCCTTTGTGATGTTCGGGATGTACCTGCCCCAGCCGCTGGCGCAGAACTTCCTGCAAAACGAGCGCGGGGTCAGCCTGGCTGCCATCGGCCAGTTGCTCTCGGTGCGCAGCCTGGGGATCGTGATTTTGAACCTCTT
>JADYYC010000258.1 GCA_020853835.1 Anaerolineales bacterium | reverse complement strand
GGGAGATCTATCGAAAGCTGGGCGTTTCGCCTGCGGGGGTGATCGACGGGGTATACAACGACACCTACCTCCCAGCTGACGGGGCATACAGCGACGCCGATCGGGACTGGGAGGCAGATGCCTGAACTGCGGCAGCGTTAGCTTCTCTGCCGCCGTCTTCTCCGGCAGACGACGGCCTCGAGCGGGACGGGCTCGAAGCCGGGGAAGAGCGTAAGCTGGAAAGCCTGTCCGCCGGGCAACTCGATCGCCGGGACGAGCACCGGACTGGCGGCGACGGGACTGCCCATGGGCGACTGCGTGACCTGCAGGCTGCGCTCCGTCCCGGTCGTGAAGATGCCCAACTTCTGAGCCATCTCGCCGGCGTTCTTGAGCGCCTTGCCTTCCAGAGCAGCATTGATGATCTCGCGCTGCAGGTCTTCGCCGTCCGTCTCGACCAGCACCCCGGCGGCTTCCTTGCCATACAACAACTGGGCATACTTCATCTTGAACCCCATGCGGCGCAGGATCTCGGCCTCGATCGTGTCGGCGTAGCTCAGAAAAGTGACGTTGACGTCCTTGTTCTGGCCCAAACGCCAGACCCGGCGCATGGCCTGCCACAGCACATACAGACTGGTCGTGACCTCATAGAACACCAGATCGCTGAACATCACCAGATCCAGCCCGGTCTCGACCAGCCTGGGGTTGACCAGCAGCGCGTCCATTTTGGGGGCGGAGAGGCGGATCCAGGCTTCGCGTTTGGCTGATTTGATGGCATAGCCAGGCAGTCGCACCCGCTGGATGCCATCCAACATGCGAGTTTTTCACTTGTTTACCAATTTTGGAACGGTCACATAATTTTGTTAAAGACGGTTTTTTATTTCTTGGGTAGAGGAAAGATTGATACTTCTGTCATATGTGAAATTAACCTAATTAACCTAATTTCTAATAAATAATTAGCTACCCTACACTTTTCGGATAAATGATTGATCGGCACGAAAAGTGTACCCCTGATTTTGCCAAAACAACTTCAGGAGAGCACCATGCCGATCAATAAACTCTATCATACTTGGAATACCCGAATTAGACAATTGCAACCGATTGAAAGAAAAACTCGCATTCAGAACCTTGCTTGGCTGATCGTTGGCATACATCAAAGCCGTTCGGTCTGCCTGAGCCGGATTAGGTGAAAAATTCCTGGCAAAGCGAAGCTGCTCAGCATGGTACAACACCTTAGCCGCTTTCTGGAAAACCCTTCGGTCAATATCTGGGATTGGTACAAGCCAATAGCTCGCAGCTGGTTGGAAATGCAAGCCAGACATCTTCAACAAGTGCGGCTGATTATTGATGGCACCAAAGTGGGTTTTGCCCATCAATTGCTGATCGTCAGTCTGGCGTATCGTAAAAGAGCGATCCGGATTGCCTCGACATGGGTCAGGCACATTCGGGGGCACAGTTCGCCGCAAGCCCAATTGGAAAGCCGGTGAAGACGAACCGTGGTACCTGGCGACCAACATTCCGGATCGGCAAATGACTCTGCAGTCTTATGCCCACAGGATGTGGATCGAAGAAATGTTCGGCGATTTGAAG
Source organism: Anaerolineales bacterium (assembly GCA_020853835.1). GTDB lineage: Bacteria > Chloroflexota > Anaerolineae > Anaerolineales > UBA4823 > UTCFX2. The sequence goes on along the minus strand of JADYYC010000258.1, from coordinate 967 downwards.
GGTCATGGTTTTGATCTTGAAGGCACGATGCTGCGTCATGATGAACGATTATCCTGATTGACCCTTGCTGTAGCATTGTTGTATGTCTGGTCGATTTCCATCGGCACCAAAACAATTCATAATGGCCAGAGAGAACAAATAGATCGAAAAGATAGACGTGATCTGAGTATCTTCCAAATTGGCTTGCGATACATTGAACGCTTGTTAGTGAATTCGCTCGAATGCCCTGTCATTCTTTGTATTTACCGATGAATCACCATACTGTATGGTGGCTAGATTTTAAGCAAGCAACAATATTAGCTTTTTGGGGTCTAATTTTCGGTAGTATGTTTTATCCCGCCATTGAGTTCCACTTTTATCTTTCACTTTTTTTATTAAGAGCGATGTTTGTATCTCAAGATAAATCTAACATAAGCAAATCTCTATAGGTAGTAAAGTTCCATTAAGGAAAGGTGAGCATACCATAATATCCGGAATTAGGGGGAGGGTTATTGCCGCCATACGAAAAAATTGAGATTGGTTCTTCTTGACCTGCTCCGAAGACAGAATTTATTTGGATACCTAAACATACTGGACTGTCCATGCACGCTCCTGTCGTATTGCTAAATATTTTTTGTATATCTCCATTGCCTTTTATTCCAACTTCTATGAACATTACAGGAACTCCGGTTTCTGCATAAATTCTATCAGCTAATTTTTTTAAGTCTTCTCTTGATGGGGGATTAGCTGGATTTAAATTCGGATATCCTACATATCTGAGTTGTAAGTAAAACACATCTATTAAATTTTTGCTTTTAAGCAATTTCAAAATATTCTTTATTTTTACGAGTCTAGGATCGTGGTAGCACTCCAATAAACCGTGGAGGTTGATAAAATGAAGGTCCTGTGGCACTCTAAAGGTTCCCACACCTCACTAGAGCAAACCACATGGACCCTCGACAACAATTCTGCCCGAACATGGCCTGCC
>JADYYC010000257.1 GCA_020853835.1 Anaerolineales bacterium | reverse complement strand
TCGTCCAGGTTAAGCTCCTGAACCGCCTGCTTGACCAGGCTGGTCTGGTCGTCCTGGTCGAAGATCACGAAGTTCGACTCGAATGGTAAGTGCTCGGCTTCGCGCCGCAGGATGCGGGCGCAGATGGAGTGAAACGTACCCATATACGGGATGCGGACATCTTCGCCCAGCAGCGCGGCGACCCGTGCGGACATTTCGCGGGCGGCTTTGTTGGTAAACGTGACCGCCAGCAAATTGTAAGGTCTGATGCCCGCCGTCCCAATCAAATAGGCGATGCGCTGGGTCAGGACGCGCGTTTTTCCCGAACCGGGGCCGGCGAGCACCAGCGCCGGGCCCGGAGCGGCCTGAACGGCCTGCTGTTGTTGTTCGTTTAACCCATCCATTTGGTTCATTTTACGAGTATTCCGCGGCGGGATAAATTGCCAGAAAAGCATTATAGCACAGCGCGTTTTCGAGATCGATCTGGTTGCTTAAGCGCAAGCTATGCGCTAGAATCGCTCTGATGAATTGGAATATGTTGGGGCACGAATGGGCGGTCGACCTGCTGAGGACACACATCCTGCGCCAGGAGCTCCGCCATGCCTATCTTCTGTGCGGGGCGAAAGGGGTAGGGCGCCGCACGCTGGCGCTGCGGTTGGCGCAGGCGGTCAACTGCCCCCAACCGCTGGAGCCGGGGGAACCCTGTCGGACCTGCCGCATCTGCCGCCAGATCGAGCGGATGCAGCAGGCGGACCTGCTGGTCGTGCAGGCCGAAAAAGAAGGCGGGGTGCTCAAAGTCGACCAGGTGCGCGAACTGCAAAACAGCCTCGCGCTCTCTCCATATGAAACATCGTATAAAGTGGCGCTCTTGCTGCGCTTCGAGGAAGCTCATCCGAGCGCGATGAACGCCCTGCTCAAGACGCTCGAAGAACCGGCGCCGCGCGTGATCCTGCTGCTCACCACAGACAGCCCCGAAAGCCTGCTCCCCACCATCGTCTCGCGCTGTGAGGTGTTGCGCCTGCGCCCGATGCCCATCGAGGCGCTCGAGGCGGGTTTGCGCGATGATCACGGCCTGGAGGAGCAGGGGGCCCGGCTGTTTGCGCACCTCTCTGGAGGGCGTCCGGGGCTGGCCCTGCGCCTGTCGCGCGATGGAGGGTTGATGGCGGGGCGGGTGGAAAGTCTGAACGAGCTGGCCCGCCTGATGAGCTGCAGCCTGTCGGAGCGGTTCAAATCGGCCGAGCGCCTGTCGAAGGACAAAGAAAAACTGCGGAATGTGCTTGAATTGTGGCTCTCTTTCTGGCGCGACGTCACCCTCTCCGCAGCCGGCGCCCAGGCGCCGGTCGCAAACCTCGACTGGCAGGCGCCCATCGCTCAGGCCGCAAGCGCGCTGGGCCTGGCAAGGTCGGCTGAGATGACCAGGCAGATCGAGCGTTCGGTCCGGCTGCTGGACCGCAATGTGAACCCCCGCCTGTTGGTGGAAGCGCTGATGTTCGACTTGCCGCGCATCTCGTTGGAAGCCGCTCAAGCATGAGGTTTGCTGTTTTGAAAACTCGCCCGCAGGCCCGCTGTGCTATACTCAAGACCATGATTTTATGCGCCGGGTTGATCAGGTTGGGGAACAGCTGAGCGGAGTTGAAATGGTGAAGCAGAAGAAGGGTTTCGAAAGCGCTCGCGCTTCGCTGGAACTGCTCTACGAGGTCGGTCGTGAGATTGCGGCAGACCTGGATTTGCGGACGGTGCTCCAACGGATCCTGTTCCTGTCGATGAAATATGTCGGGGCAGTGAGCGGGAGCATTATCGTCATCGATGAAAACGGCCAGCCGGGCGAATCGGCCTTCTTAATGGTAGGACAGCCCCACGACCGGACTGCGTTGCAGTTGCGGGTCACCTACGAACGCGGCATGGCTGGCTGGGTGGCGAGAAATAAAGAAGCCGTGCTGATCCCCGACACCAGCAAGGACGACCGCTGGCTCCGCCGTCCCGACGACGCAAAAGACCGCACTGGCCCGAAATCGGCGGTTAGCGTGCCCATCCTGGCTCAGGAAAGGCTGGTCGGAGTGATCACGCTGGTTCACCCTGAGCTGGGCTTTTTTACGCCGGAGCACCTCGATCTGGTCAAGGCAATCGGCGACCAGGCCGGGTCCGCGATCCGCAACGCCCAGTTGTACGAACGGCTGCAGGCGGCCCACCGCCGCTACCGTGAGCTGTTTCAGGACAGCATCGACCCGATCTTGATCAGCGACCGCGAGGGAAAAATTATTGAAGTCAATCGCCAAGCCGAGATGACGATCGGGATGAATTACGACCAGATTCTACAGATGGACATCTGCGAACTGCATGATGTCGATTTTGGCAAAACCGGGTTTGAATTTAAGAAGCTGTCTACAGGTGAGACGGTCAGCTACGAATCGTGGCTGCACGCTGGCGGCGGGCAGAAGATCCCCGTTCAGGCATATGCACGCAGCATCGAAGATGGGGGCGCTTCGAACCTGCAATGGATTCTGCGCGATATTACCGAGCGAAAAGACCTTGACCACATGCGTGAGGACCTGATCGCTATGGTGTATCACGACCTGAGGTCGCCTTTGGCGAACATCGTCTCCAGCCTGGAGGTCCTGGCGACCCTGTTTCCGAGTGATGAGGACGAGAACGTTCGCTCGCTGCTCACGATCGCCCGCCGCTCAACCGAGCGCATCCAACGGCTGACAAATTCATTGCTGGATATCAACCACCTCGAAGCCGGTCAACCGCTTGGAAACCCTCAGCCCGTTTCACCAGGCGCCTTGATCCAGGAAGCCATTGACGTGGCGCTTCCAACCGCTTTGAACCGCCCTCTGGATATCGCCTGGACCGCCAGCCCCGACCTGCCCGAAATCCTCGCAGACCCGGATATGCTGCGAAGGGTGTTGATCAACTTGATCGAGAACGCGATCAAATTTACACCCGTGGACGGCAAGATCCGCGTCACCGCGAAAGCCAGGCAGGATATGGTCGAATTCGGCGTGAGTGATAGCGGGGCCGGCATCCCAAACGGAGATCAAGACCGCATTTTCGAAAAATTCACCCGCCTTGCGCCGAAAGAAGGCCCGCGAGGGATGGGTCTGGGGTTGGCGTACTGTAAGCTGGCAGTGCAGGCTCATGGCGGCAAGATCTGGGTAGAGAGCAAGCCCGGACAGGGCGCAAGATTTAAGTTCACAATCCCGCAAGCGAGTTGAGCGGATTTCAATCAGGCAAGCAGAGTGAATTATGCAGCAAATTGACCAGGGAATCTATTTCGAAGACGCTTATCTGGGCGTCACGGTCGGGGCGTTGATCTTCTCCTACGGGGTGATTGTGATCGACGCGCCATTGAGAAGCGAAGACGCGCGCTCTTTTCGGGCGGCAATCAACAATTATCGCGGCGGTTCGAACCGTTTGCTGGTCAGCCTGGACGCTCATCCCGACCGCACCCTGGGGACGCGCGCCCTCGAATGTACCGTGGTTGCCCATCAAAAAGCTGCGCATGTCTTTCGCAACCGGCCGACGGTCTTCAAAGGGTTGAACGTGGAGACCGGCGCAGTTTGGGAGACCTTTAACGATGCGATTGGCATGCGCTGGGCCTCGCCAGACATCACTTTCAGCGACCAGATGTACCTTCACTGGGGCGGGCCGGAGGTGCGCCTGGAATACCATCCGGGCCCGAATCAGGGCTCGATTTGGGTCGTTATACCGGAGCACAAGACGGTCTTTGTGGGAGACGCCGTCACGCCCGGCCAGCCGCCGTTTCTGATGCAGGCCGACATCCCGGTCTGGATCGAAAGCGTAAACCTGCTGCTCCACCAGTACAAAGGCTACCAGATCGTGTGCGGGCGCGCCGGGCTGGTCAACCCGGAAGACCTGAAGTCGATGATCAAATTTCTCAAAGACGTCTCGAACGCCATCGAAAAGCTCGGTGCAAAAAACGCCGCTCCCGAGGCTACGGGCGATCTGGCCAACAAGCTGCTCGCCAGGTTTCCCGCCTCGGGGAAACAGCGCGATCTTTTCCTCACGCGGTTGCGCTATGGGCTTTTCCAATACTACGCACGCCGGTTCCACCCGGCGCAGGTTCTCGGACAGCCCGAGAACGGCGAAGAAGAACAGTGAGCGTACCGCGGCTCATTTTTAAGGAAACCTGTATTTTGGACAAGGAAAACACATGACAAACGCCCCCTATCTGCCCGTTTATGAACTTACCCGCGGCAACACAGTCGAGTCGATCCACTACGGCGCGGCCGCAGTGGTGGACGTGGCAGGCAATTTGCTGGCCTGGTATGGCGACCCAGATGCGACCACGTTCCTGCGCTCAACCGCCAAACCATTCCAGGCGCTGCCTTTTTTCGAGAATAACGGTCCGCAGGTGTTCGGGCTGAACGCCGCCGAACAAGCCATCATTTGCGCCTCTCATTCGGGCACGGATGAGCACCTGGCAACCATCTTGTCGATCCAGGAAAAGGTGGGGATCAGCGAGGCGGATCTGCTTTGCGGCGTGCATGAGCCTTATGACCGCCTGACGATCGAGCAGATGCGCGAACGAAAGGAAGGGTGGAGGCCCAACCGTCATAACTGCTCCGGAAAGCACAGCGGCATGCTGGCATACATTAAACTGCAAACCCAGCAAAATCGCGCCTTGCCGGGCGAGCTAAACTATATTGACCCCGCCCACCCTCTTCAACAAGAGATCCTGCGGACGTTTTCCGAGATGTGCGGGGTGCCGGTCGGGCAGATCGGCCTGGGCATTGACGGCTGTTCGGCCCCGAACTTTGCCATCCCGCTGCGCAACGCGGCCCTGGCTTATGCCCGGTTGTGTGATCCGGTCGGCGGGAAGGTGCAGCCCGAGGCGCGCGCAAGAGCCTGCCGCGAGATCACCCATGCGATGACCTCTCACCCAGAGATGGTGGGCGGGCCGGGACGGTTTGACACGATGCT
>JADYYC010000256.1 GCA_020853835.1 Anaerolineales bacterium | reverse complement strand
ATGGCGATGATCGGTCGGTTGTCCAGGTTTTCAATGTCCACTTCGTATGCTTTTTGATCAACGGTCACGATTATCTTCATTTCCCCATACCTCTCTTGTTTAGCATGCGGGTGCGGAGCACCGATTGCCAGGCGCTGACGGTAGCAGTCGGCGGCAGCGGGAAGAGATGGGGCTCGCCCAAAGCGGACTTTTTGGCGAGCGCCGCCGCCACTGCGGCGATTGCGGCGAGGCGTTTATAATCGGCCTCAGATTTCTCGCCCGCAGAAATGAGGATAACTTCCTCGTCCTGATCTTCGGCTCCACTGGAAAGCCGGACCAGCAGCGCCATTACCCCCCATAGAAGCAAAATAGCGCCGAAAACCAGCCCCATTCCGATCGCAGTAATTTGGATTGTCAGCATTATGTCAGACGACATTGGACACCTGCTCTACACCGGGATGTTTCCATGTTTGCGCATTGGTGCAGGGGCTTGTTTATCACGCAGCGCCGCCAGTGAGGCGATGATTTTGGGGCGCGTTTCGCGCGGCTCGATGATGTCATCTATGTACCCTTCACGTGCGGCGAAGTAAGGGTTGTTGAAGCGTTCGCGATAGTCGTCAACCAGCCGTTTTTGTTCTGATTGCGGGTCTTCGGCGCTGTCGATCTGGCGTTTATACAGGATATTGACTGCGCCTTCAGCCCCCATCACGGCGATTTCGGCGCTGGGCCAGGCGTATGTCACGTCTGTGCCCAGGTATTTGCTGCTCATCACCACGTACGCCCCGCCATACGCTTTGCGAGTAATCACCGTAATTTTCGGGACAGTGGCTTCAGAAAAGGCGTAGAGCACTTTTGCCCCATGCCGGATGATGCCCCCGTATTCCTGGTGCGTTCCCGGCAGGAACCCGGGCGAATCGACAAAGGTCACGATTGGCATATTGAAACAATCGCACATGCGCACAAAGCGCGCCATTTTATCCGACGCATCGATGTCGATAACCCCCGCCATGACGCTGGGTTCCTGCGCCACAATCCCCACGCAGTGACCGCCGATGCGCGCCAACCCTACAATGGCGTTCATCGCCCAGTACGGTTGGATCTCCAGGAATGAATCACGATCGACGACGTGCTGGATGACCTCCTTCATGCTGTAGGCTTCATAGGCATCCTGGGGGATGATGTGATTGAGCTCGATATCCATCCGCAGCGGGTCGTCAGACGGCGGCTGGTAGGGCGGATTTTCAATGTTGTTGGAGGGGAAATAACCCAACGCCCGGCGCGTCAGCGCCAGCGTCTCCTGTTCGCTTGGGGTTGAAAGATGGGCGGTTCCCGTGGTGGCCATGTGAACCGCCGCGCCGCCCAGGGTCTCGGCATCGACGACCTCGCCCGTCATGCCTTTGATGACGTCCGGCCCGGTGAGGAACATGAACGAGTGTTTATCCACCATGATGATCAAGTCGGTCAGCGCGGGCGAATATGCCGCGCCGCCCGCACAGGGCCCCAACATGACGCTTATTTGTGGGATGACGCCGGAGTACTGAGCGTTGCGGCGAAATATCTCCGCATAGCCGCCCAGACTCTTCACGCCCTCCTGGATCCTTGCCCCGCCCGAATCGATCAGCCCGATGATTGGAACGCCGTTCCTGACCGCGAGGTCCATCACCCGGCAGATTTTGTGGCTTTGCATCATGCTCAACGTTCCGCCGTAGACGGTGAAATCCTGGGCGTACACATAAACCGTGCGGCCCTCGATCTGCCCATAGCCGGTAACCACGCCGTCGCCAGGGTACTTCTCGACCGCCAGCCCCATCTCGTCTGATGGGGCTGTGATAAATGGTTCCAGCTCGTTAAAGGTGCCTGTGTCCAACAACAGGTCGAGGCGCTCGCGCGGGGTCAGCTTGCCTTTTGCATGTTGGGTTTCAATGCGTTTCTCGCCGCCGCCCAGGCGGGTCTTTTCACGCAAGGCGCGCAACCGGAGTATTCTAGGGTCTTCAGATGAATAGTCGTTCAAGATTTCTCCCTGATTTTCTTTTGGACCTTGGATTGGCTAAAAAATATGATCCAAGGTTGGATGCCTTGAATCATATCTTTTTATCATGGGGATTGAAAGTGACAAAAATCCTGATTATCTGAGACAGGAAATAATAAAGTCCTGAGCGCAGGGCCTATTCGGGCAGCGTTCCGAACACATGATCCCACACGGTTGAGCTGACTCCAAAACGCAAATCGGGATGTTTGAAGTGGTGCTGCATATGGTGCCGCTTGAGCGCTTTCATCAAACCGCTGCGAATCGGGAAGTGGTGGGTGGCGTAGTGGATCAGGTCATAGACCAGGTATCCGAACATAAACCCGGCCACGATCGGATCGACCCAATGAGAAAGTCCCAATAATTTCCCTACAATGACGCTGAACAAGAAATAAAACACGAGCGCCATTGGAATGCTAACCGCGGGCGGCATGACGAGGCGTGTCTTGCACTGCGGCTGGGCGTGGTGAATCCCGTGGAATAAAAATACCAGGCGCTTCATCGTCTCACCCTGAGGGTGAAAATGGAAAACGAAACGGTGGAGCGTGTATTCGGTGAAAGTCCACACCGCAATCCCACACAAAACAGCCAGCGGGATGTGCAGATAGGCCCCCCGAACTGGAGCGAAGACAAACGCGCGCCACAGCAGCCATGCAATCACCGGCGTCCAGATCGCGACCACAACCTGTGGCGTGATGTGGGTGAAAAACTCCAGGAAATCTGACTTGAACAGGCGGATCGGTTTGTCGCTGTGGTCAATGGGCAGGCCGCCCATTTCAGCATACCTCAAAGGCAGGTCATCCATCTCAGTTACTCCCAGTAAATAGAATTTCGTCGGTCAAACCAGGCTCGTCACTCGCCAGTCGGCACCCAGATGTTCTTTACCTGGGTGGCTTCCATCAATAATTCATGCCCCTCGCCTTGATCCGGCTTGTGCCAGTCGCGCTCGATCCCATAATTGACCCAGGTGCGCTTCATATTCGCCGCTGAGCGGTGTTCCACGTGATAACTGCCCAACGCGCTGCCGAAGTACCAGATCGCATCCACATCTTCATGATCGACCAGCGTCTTCACCAGGTGATCCCGGTTGCCGGTGACGATGTTGACCACCCCGGCTGGGACGTCCGATGTGTCCAGCACCTGGTAGAAGTCTACCGCGCTCAAGGGGTATTTCTCGCTCGGGATCATCACCACAGTGTTGCCGCGGGCGATTGCGGGGGCCATCAGGGAAACGAAAGCAAGCAGGGGTTCATTGTCGGGACAGGCGATGCCGATCACGCCGACCGGCTCGTTCACGGCCAGGGTGACGCCGCGCAGGGTGGTCTCTTGAACCGTCCCTCCGTATTTGTCTGCCCAGGCAGCGTAGGTGAACAGGCGGTCCACGGCAAGCCCCACTTCGCCGCGTGATGACTTCATGGATTTTCCCGTCATGGCAGCAATCCGAGCCGCGAATTCGTCGAAACGCGCGTCCAGGTTTTCGCCGATATAGTAAAGGATCTGGGCGCGGTTATGCCCGTGACGCATGGCCCATCCCGGTTTTGCGGTATGCGCGGCGTGGGCGGCTTCGACCGCATTGCGGATGTCCTTCCGGTTCCCTTCGCCAACCTGGCCAATCAGATTTCCCCTGGCTCCCAAGATGGCGCGGGTATACGCGCCATCCGGGCGCGCCTGTTTCCCACCGATGTACAATTTTGGGGTCCGGTCCACTCTTGGCAGCTCGTCTGTGGCTGCGGCTTGTCGAGACCCTTTCCCGTTCGGGGTAATTGGGCCCGGTGGAACCGCGGCGCACCACGAAGCATTCTCTTTCTCCTCCGCATCCAGCCTGGGGCAGGGCCTTTCCTGCCAGACCGGGCGCAGGTATTCAAAAAGGCCTTCCTTACCGCCCTCGCGACCGAACCCGCTCTCACGGTACCCTCCAAAGCCAGAGGCGGCGTCGAACAGGTTGGTGCTGTTGACCCAGACGGTGCCCGCTTTGACTTTGCTGGCGACGTCCAGCGCCAGGTTGATGTTATCGCTCCAAACGCTTGCGGCCAACCCATAGCGCGTGTTGTTTGCCAGAGCAACCGCCTCGGCCGGCGTTCGGAAGGTCAGGGAGACCAGCACGGGTCCGAAGATCTCCTGCTGGACGGTTTCGGCGGCGGGGTCCAGGCCGGTAATCAGCGTTGGCGGGTAGAACAGGCCTTGGGTGGGTAGCGGAATATCCGGCTGAAACAGGCTGCCGCCTTCCTGCACGCCCCTTTTAACCCAACCGTCCACCGTCTCCCATTGGGTTTTATCGACGATGGCGCCCATGTCTATGGCTTTGTCAAGCGGATCTCCCACGCGCAGCTTTCCCATGCGTTTTTTTAGTTTTTCGATAAAGGTATCCGCAATGTTCTCCTGGACCAACAGGCGCGAGCCAGCACAACAAACCTGCCCCTGGTTGAACCAGATCGCGTCGACCACGCCCTCAATCGCCCCGTCAAGATCGGCGTCGTCAAAGACGATGAATGGCGATTTGCCTCCCAGTTCCAACGACAGCCGCTTGCCAGAACCCGCTGTTTGGCGGCGCAGGGTGCGCCCGACCTCAGTGGAGCCGGTGAACGCGATTTTGTCGACGTCCGGATGTTCGACGATCATCGAACCGGCCTTGCTGCTGCCTGTTATAACGTTGATCACGCCGGGGGGAAGCCCCGCCTCCGCCACGATTTCAGCAAAAAGCAGGGCGCTCAGGCGGGTGTACGAGGCGGGCTTGAGCACCACAGTATTCCCCAGGGCGATCGCTGGGGCAATCTTCCAGGCCAGCATCAGCAAAGGGAAATTCCACGGGATAATCTGGCCGACGACACCCACGGGCTGGAAATCGGGGAGTTCTTTCTCCGCCAGTTGCGCCCAGCCGGCATGGTAATAAAAATGCCGGCTCAGCAACGGCACGTCGATATCGCGCGATTCACGCAGCGGTTTGCCGTTGTCCATAGACTCTAGCACCGCCAGCAGGCGATGGTGTTTTTGAACGTTTCTGGCAATAGCATACAGATAGCGCGCCCGCACGTTGCCCGGCGTGCTGCGCCATGTCTCGAATGCCGCCCGGGCTGATGCGACTGCGGCATCGACTTCCGCTTTTCCAGCCTGGATCGTCTCGGCAAGCAGTTCCCCCGTAGCAGGGTCGTGGCTGGCGAGGTAACTGGCATTTTCAGGATACACCCAGCGGTTGTCGATAAAGAGCCCAAATCTCCGGTTGTGCTGATCGAGCCAGCCTTTCACCGCCTCTGAAGATTCGGGCGCCGGGCCATAGGTCATTTCCCGAAAGATTTCTAAAAAGCTCATCCGGACCTCCATCCTGCGAGGCGCAGGTTACCCCATCGGCATGTGATGCCGGGCGGCGTAATGCCCGGTGATGCAATGGTAAAGCTGCCGCTCCAGGTCTGTTAAGAGACTGCTGGCGCCGATGCGGAACAAATCGGGCATCAACCAGTCCGCGCCGAGCTCCTCTTTTATGAGCGCCTGCCAGACAAGGGTTTGTTTGGCGCTGTTGATGCCGCCCGCCGGTTTGAAACCAACTTTATAGCCGGTGCGCTCAAGATAGGCGCGGATTGCGCGCAACATCACAAGGCCAAATTCAAGCGTTGCGTTGAGGCTCTCTTTGCCCGTAGATGTCTTGATGAAATCCGAACCAGCCATCATCGCCACCAGGCTGGCCTGGTACACCTGGCGCAGGGTGCCCAAGTCTCCGGTAGCGAGGATCGTTTTCATGTGAACAGAATGGCCACAGGTTTCTCTGAACCTTTTTAGCTCGTCGTACAACGTCTGCCAGTCACCCGTCAGCGCCAGCGTGCGGTTGATGACGACATCGACTTCCCTGGCGCCTGCTTCGATCGCCTGTTCGATCTCGGCGATGCGCTGTGGCAGGGGGGTCTGACCGGCGGGAAACCCTGTCGCAACCGAGGCGACCGGGATCGAAGTCCCCCGCAAAGCCTCCACAGCCTCGCGCACTCGGCTGGGGTAGACGCACACCGCGCCAACGGTGACTGGGAAGTCGATTCCAAGCGCTTCGAGCATGTCGGGGCGGATGGGTTGTCTGGCTTTTGCGCATAACCGGCGCACCCTTCCAGGGGTGTCGTCGCCGGAGAGGGTGGTGAGATCGAT
>JADYYC010000255.1 GCA_020853835.1 Anaerolineales bacterium | reverse complement strand
GAGCGCGCCGGCGCGGCCGTGCTCAGCCTGGAAGACCTGGACGGCGACGAGAGCCGCGTCGACGAGCTGGCCGCCTGCTGCCGCCTGCTCGCGGTGACGGAGGGCGATCAGGGGGCGCGCCTGTACTGGCACGGCGACGTGCGCCGCTTCCGCCCACCGCAGGTGCGGCAGGTAGACCCGACCGGCGCCGGCGACATCTTTGCAGCAGCGTTCTTCACCCGCCTCTTCCTCACCCGCGACCCCTGGGAAGCGGCCCGCTTTGCCACTCTGCTCAGCGCGGCCTCGGTCACCCGCGCCGGGCTGGAGGGCGTCCCGACCCCCGAAGAGATCAACGCCAGCATGGTGGAGGTGTTTTAGACCCGCATGGGACGCATCTACACGGTCGCCAACCAGAAAGGCGGGGTGGGCAAGACCACCACCGCCATCAGCCTGGGCGCATACCTGGCTAATTATGGTCAGAAGGTGCTGTTGGTGGATCTGGACCCGCAGTCGAACGCCACCGCGTGCCTGAAAATCGACAAACATCATGTGCGCGGCGGCACGTACGACGTGCTGATCGGGACGGCCCCAGCCGCGAGCTACATCCTGCACAACCCGCGCCTCAAGCTCTCGCTTTTGCCAGCCTCGCCCGCCCTGGCCGGGGCGGAGGTCGAGCTGGTGAGCGAGCTGGCGCGCGAGACGCGCTTGAAAAAAGGCCTCGAAGCCGTGATCGAGCGCTATGACTATGTGATCATCGACTGCCCGCCCTCGCTGGGGCTGCTGACCCTGAACGGGCTGGTGGCCGCGCAGGACGGGGTAATCGTGCCAGTGCAGTGCGAATACCTGGCGCTGGAAGGGCTCACCCAGCTCAACCAGACGCTCGAGCGGGTGCGCGAAGCCGTCTTCCCCGGGTTACAGGTGCGCGGCATGGTGCTGACCATGTTCGATGCGCGCACGATCCTTTCGAGCGACGTGGTCGAAGAAGTGCGGCGCGTCTTTGGCGAAAAAGTGTTCAAAACCGTTATCCCCCGCAGCGTGCGCCTGGCAGAGGCGCCCTCCTATGGACAGCCGATCTCGCAATATGCGCCGGCTTCGCAAGGGGCGCTGGCGTACGCCGCCCTGGCGCACGAGGTGCTCGAGGGCGACGGGATCTACATACCAGTTCCGGGAAGTCCATCATGAGTCGAAAACCTGGTTTGGGAAGGGGCCTGGAGGCGCTCATCCCGGGGAGCGGGCAGGCGCAACAGCCGGGCGTGACGACGCTGCGGGTCGAACAGATCTCGCCCAACCCGCGCCAGCCGCGCTCCCGCATGGATCCGCAGGAGCTTAACGAACTGGCCGCTTCGATCCGGGCGCACGGCGTGCTCCAGCCGCTCATCGTGACCCATGGCGAAGCGCCTGACCAGTACGTGTTGATCGCAGGCGAGCGCCGCCTGCTGGCAGCGCGCCAGGCGGGGCTGGAGCGGGTGCCGGTGCTGGTGCGCGAGGTCAGCGAGGTGGAACGGCTCGAACTGGCGCTCATCGAGAACGTGCAGCGCGAGGATCTGAACCCGCTCGAAGCCGCCGAAGCCTTCCGGCAGCTCGCCGACGAATTTGGCCTCTCGCACGAGGAGATCGCCGAGCGGGTGGGCAAGAGCCGCGCCGCGGTGACCAACACCTTGCGCCTGCTCAAGCTGCCCGAAAGCGTGCAGCAGGCATTGGCGGAGGAGCAGATCAGCGAAGGCCACGCCCGCGCCCTGCTCGCGCTGGCGACCCCGCAGGCGCAGGCAGCCGCGCTCCAGACCATCCTTGCGCTGGGGCTCAACGTGCGCCAGACCGAAGCGCTGGTGCGCCGCCTGAGCGGCGAGAAGCCCGCCCCGCCGGAAAAACCCGCCCCACCGCCGGAGGTGGTCGAGTTGGCGCAGAGGCTCGAAGGCTCGCTCGGGACGCGCGTTCACCTCCAGCGGCGCGGCAAGAAAGGCACCATCACGATCTATTATTACTCCGACGAGGAGCTCGACGCGCTCGTGGACAAGTTGTTAGGGCCGGTATGGGACAACTGACCTGTCTCTACAATGCCAGGGTCTACACCATGGACGCCGGCCGCCCGACCGTCTCGGCGCTTGCGCTGCGCGACGGGCGGGTGGTCGCGGCCGGCAGCGATGCGGAAGTCAAAAACGCGTGCGGCGGGGGGGCGGACGTCCAGGATATGGGCGGCGCGGTGATCCTGCCGGGGCTGACCGACGCCCACATCCATCTCGAACAGTACGCCCTCGGGCTGCAAAAGGTCGACTGTGAAACACAGACCAAAGCGAAATGCCTGGAAAGGGTCGCCGCACGGGCCAGGACGACCCCGCCCGGCGGCTGGGTTCTGGGTCACGGCTGGAACCAAAATTCCTGGCCGGAGGGTTTTGGCACGGCGCAGGAACTCGACGCGGCGGCGCCGGACCACCCGGTCTATTTGACCGCCAAATCGCTCCACGCGGCCTGGGCAAACACGGCCGCGCTGCGGCTGGCCGGGCTGGACGACGGCACGCCCGATCCGCCGGACGGGCGGCTGGGGCGCGATCAGAACGGGCAGCTGAACGGGATCCTGTTCGAGAGCGCCATGGAGCTGGTGGACGCCGTCACCCCGGAGCCCACCCCGGCCCAGACCGCCGAGGCGCTCCGCAGCGCCCAGCCGGCGCTGTGGGCGATGGGGCTCACCGGCGCTCATGATTTCGACCGCCGGCGCTGTTTCGAGGCGCTCCAGATGCTGCGGTTGAGCGGCGAACTGCGCCTGCGAGTGCTCAAGAGCCTGCCGCTCGAGGCGCTGCCGCACGCGGCCGAGCTGGGGCTGAGCGGCGGCTTCGGGGACGACTGGATCCGCATCGGCGGGGTGAAGGTCTTTATGGATGGGGCGCTCGGCCCGCAGACGGCAGCCATGCTCCAGCCGTTCGAGGGTTCGGGCGGTGAGCGCGGCCTGCTCTTCATGGACGGCGAGGAGTTGTTCGAGCACGGGCGGACGGCCGCCGAGCACGGCCTGCCGCTTGCGGTGCACGCCATCGGCGACCGCGCCAACCACGAGGCGCTCAGAGCGGTGGCCCAATTGCGGGAATTCGAAGCTACCCTGCCGTCCACGCTGGGCGGCGGAAGGCGCCTGCGCCACCGTATCGAGCACGTCCAGCTTCTTCATCCGGATGACGCCCGGCGGCTGGCCGAGTTGGGCGTGATCGCCTCGATGCAGCCGATCCACGCCACCTCGGATATGGAAATGGCCGACCGCTACTGGGGCGGGCGGGCGCGCTACGCCTATGCGAGTAAGCTGCAACTCGACCATGGGGTGGTCTTGGCGTTTGGCTCGGACGCTCCGGTCGAATCGCCCAACCCGTTCTGGGGCATCCACGCCGCGGTGACCCGCCAGCGCCCCGACGGCAGCCCCGGCCCGCAGGGGTGGATGCCCGAGCAGCGCCTCAGCCTGGGGCAGGCCCTCGCAGCCTACACGCTCGGGCCGGCCTATGCGGCTGGCTGGGAAGACCGGCTCGGACGGCTGGCGCCCGGCTTCCTGGCGGACCTGATCGCGCTCGAGCACGACCCGTTCGAGCTTCCGCCGGACGAGCTGCATTTAATCAAACCACTCGCCACGATGGTCGGCGGCGAGTGGGTCTTCAGGCGATAGAGGGGCTAGTTAGAGGCCGAGACGATCGGCTTCACGCTCAACAGGTCGGCGAACACCACCAGGCGTTTGAGGTACAGGCGCACGCTCGCATCCCAGCCCGTGCAGGTGATCAGCGTGAGCTGCGCCTTGTCGGTCGGCTGGATCACGCTCAGGTCGTGGTCATCGGTTACCGCCTGGCCGCGCACCCGGTAGGTGTAGACCTTCTTTTGCGTTTGCAGGATCACTTCATCCCCCGCTTTTAAGTCCTTCAAGTTCCAAAACGGGCCGCGCGCCCCGGTCGCCAGGTCAACGTGACCCGCAAGCCCGGTGTTCCCGCCCACGCCGGGCCAGGAGGTGTCGCCCATCCAGGCGACTTCCTGTTTCAGCCCGCTGATGAGCCAGGTGCTGCCGCTGAAAGGCACGTACTTGACGTTCGTGACCAACTGCATGGCCGGGATGGAGATGCGCGTGATGGCGCTCGTATCCGCCTCGCCCCCGTCGGGACCGACCAGGTTCGTGCCGGTGGGGGTCGGGACCGGGAAATCGGGCAGGTTGAGCGGCGTGGGCGTGGGGAGCAGGTGGCTCAGATCGATCTCACCCGCGGTGAGGGTGGGCGTGGCGAGCGGTTCGGCTGGCAGCCCGGCCTCGGGCGTGGGGCGCAGGTCGGAGAGTTCGGCGGTGGGCTCCGGCTCGATGACGACTGGCGCGGTTGGCTCGGCCGGTTCGGTCGGCTCGACGGGTTCCACAGTGGAGCCCGGCAGCACCGGCAGCGGGCTGGCGACGGGCGGCTTTGGCCCGCCGAGCAGTCCAAGCTGGGTCGGGGCGGCGCTTTGGGGGCGCAGGAAATAGACCGTCCCACATAGCAAAGCGCCAAACAGCAGGAGCAGCCCCAGGGTCAGCGTCCCGCCGCCCGAGAGCGGATGGTTGAGGCGGCGGATAAAACCAGCCAGCAGCAGCGCCAGCCCGGCGAACAGCAGCAGCCCCGCCGCAACCGCAAGGGCAGCGCTTATCGGGCTCATGCCCTCTTGAGCCAGGCCCATTTCGCCCGTGCCCGGCAGGGTGCCGGAGGGATAGACCCGGTAGGGGACGCCGTTGGTTTGGATCTCGCCGGGGTGGCTGGCCCAGTCCAGGTAGGCGCGGTTGCGGTAGGTGCGCGGGGCTTTGACGGTCGAATTGACGCGGGCGGTGATGACGATGGTGGCGCGCTCGTCGGGGTTGAGCGGGTTGATGCGCACCTCCACCTCGCGCGTGTTGGTGTCGAGCTGGGCGGTGCCGCGGCTGGTCGTCGCGCCGGTGAGGTCGAGCGCTTCGGGGAAGTAGTCGTTCACGATCACGTTGGACACGGAGGTCGTGCCCACGTTGCGCACGATGATCTGAAAGGTGAACGTCTCGCCGACCTGGGCAAATTCGGGGGAGACTGTTTTCGAAATGGTCAGCTGCCCGCCGGAACTGGCGGAGATCGGCGTGACGAGCTGGGCTGAGTGATGGGTGGGGCGGTTGCTGATGTCGCTCACTTCGGCGCTGATCTGGTTGACAGCCTGGTTGCTGGTCGGGTTATCTTTGACCTTGGCGCCGATGAAAAAGGTGATCTTCTCGCCCGGGTTAAGCGCCTTGGTGGGGAAAAGCCACGAGCGCACGTTGCCCGTCTGGACCGCTTCGTTCATGGTGAGACCGTTCTTGTTGATCGAGACGTAATCCAGGTTGCTGAGCAGCGTATCGGTGATCTTGAGGCTGCCGGGCGCGGTAGCCAGGCTCCCGACGTTGGTGATCGCGATCGTGTAGGAGATCGACTGTCCAGGGAAGACGGAGGAAACGTTCGCGGTTTTGCTGACCTGGATCTGCCCGGCCGGTACCAGCACCTTTTCGACCGTGTTGGAGCGCAGCGTAAAGCGCGGCGAGCCCCAGCCGATCGAAGCGGTGTTCTTGACGGTCATGGTCTGGTTTTCGACCTTCTCGTTGCCGCGCACGCCGAGGATCACGCGCACGGTTTCATTGCCGCGCACGCTGGTGATGAAGCTGTTCAACAGGTTGTCCGTGCCGATAAAACAAGTCTGCGAGGCGCGGGAGGGGAAGTGGATCGAGCACCCAAGGGCGGTGAGGGCGCTGTCTAAGGTGTCGCTCACCAGCACGTTGTAGATGTCCGCCGGGCTGGAATTGGTGATGACGATCGTGTAGGTGAACGGCTGCCCCGCCAGAACGCTGTCGAGCGGGTCGGTGACCGTTTTCTCGATGCTCAGACCGCCGATGAAAAAAGAGGCGCTGGCAAGGTTGTTTGCGGGGTTCCAGTCGTGGGTCGAGCTCGAAACCCGGGCTTCGTTGAGGACCTGGCGCCCGTTGGCGGTGTCCGTAGGCGATTCATCTTCCACCGTCGCCTGCAGCACGAGGGTTTCGACGGCGTTGCGCAGCATGGTGCCGATCGTCCAGGTACAGACGCCCCCATTGAGCGGGCAGGAGAACGTCCCCGAGGTACTGCTGACCTCTGTGAGCGTGGAAAGGTAGTTGGGCTGGGTCTCGGTCACGATGACCGACTCGGCGATGGTCGGCCCGGCGTTGGTGATCGTCAGGGTGTAGGTGATCAAGTCTCCCACCTCGGAGACGCTCGCCGGGGTTTGCCTCTTGCCGATGCGCAGGTCCGCGCTGCGGATCAGCGTGGTCACCTGAGAGACGTCGTTGGTCGAGTTGTTCCCGCCGTTGATGAGCGCGGCGCGGTTGACCACAGTATCCGAAATGATGTTCGGTGAGACGTTGGCGGTGATGTTGATCGCCTCGAAGGCGGTCAGGCTGGGCGCGATCGGCGCGACGTACACGCAACTCACAAGTTGAGACGTGCTGGCGGTGCAGTCCCATTTGTCGCCAGCCGTCGTGGGCGGCGTCCAGGTGATCCCGGGCGGGAGCGTGTCCGAGACGATCACAGCCGAGGTGATCGTCTCGGTGTGGGTGCGCGAGACGTTGATGATGTAGCGGTTGTTCGACCCGACGGTGAACGGCTGCGGAAGCTGCGACTTCGAGATGGCCAGGTCGAACGCCTGTTGCAGGGGCGCTTTTTGCACCTCAGCCGGGGTGGCGGAGGCAACAGACATAAATGAAAGAACCAGCATGGCCGCGAAAGTAACCGCAAGCGCCGGCAGGAAAAAGCGCAGGATTCTGGTGGGTTTTTCAAAACGCAGGCGCATGTCAATCTCTCCGTGCTGTATGCGAGGCTCGTTATAAGGATTATAACATCGGGGGAGGGGCTGGGTATATGAGAAGACGGGGCGATTTTCGCTCAGCGGCGCAGCTTGCGCTCGTCGCCGGAGCGGACTGTCACGCCGGCGGCGTCCAGGTGTTCG
>JADYYC010000254.1 GCA_020853835.1 Anaerolineales bacterium | reverse complement strand
TGCCGTCGGAGGCAAACAGGGCGGTAACGGCTGTGCCTTTTTCCACCACGGCCGGGTTGGCTGCCTCGCCAAAAGCCACCAGCAGCCACTGCGTATCTGCTAACTGTAATGACAGATCGGCAGTCGGTTCGGGGGTGGGGGCAGCCGTATCGGTCGGCGCCGGTTCGGGGGTGGGCGAAGCCGCGGGCGGCGGCGTCGGCGGGGCGGGCGGCTCCGTGGGCGCCGGCGCTGGCTGGCATGCCGAGAGGAGCACGCTGAAGATCAATATCAAGCCCATTCCAATTGTGAGGCTTTTCGCCCCGGGTATTTCTCTTTTACTCACTTATCTCTCCTATTCGTATGTTGGTTATCCAAATAATCAAACGATTGTATCATATATCACATAGATCCTGGTTGGTTTTTTGCGGGCTGCGGGCCACCCGAGAGGCGCCGCCCATCCCAGCAAACTCACAAGGGATAAGACGACGCAGGCGATCAGAAGGTTCCGCGACGTATGTCATCCACCCGTGACAACCCGCAAGATCATTTCTCTTGCCGGCGCCGGTTGGCATTTTGCGTTTCTGATGGTAGACTTATTCGAAAATCCATGATGGAGCCACCGTTTCCGCCTCCTGCCTCGCTCATCCTTGTCGCGGTGATCAACGACCCGCGCGACCTTGAGATCGCCCGCCTGCTGGGCTGGTACCGCATCCCACTCCGCAGCGCCCCGCGCGTGATCGCCGTCGATTACCTGGCGCTTTACCAGACCGCCGCCTTTGGCGAAGCAAAGTGGCGCATCGAGTACCTCGCCCCGGTGCGCGGCCACGAATTGACCACCCGCATCGAACTGCTCCAGGACGAGCCCGACCACCCGCACGCCCGGAAGGAATACTATAAAGTCCAGCTCGGCCCGCTCGTCCGCCTCGCCCGCCCGATCCTGACCCAGCGCTGGCGCCGGGTCACCTTTTTTTACACCACCGGCGAGCTCCTGCTCAGGGCGGTCTCGCTCCACGACCTGATCGTGCCGTCCGAGGGGCGCGAACAACTCTGGCGGGCGCTGCGCGAGCGCCTCAGCGGCGCCGAGCAGTACGCGGCGGACGACGCGCCCGGCTTCGAGATCGACCCGGCGCTTTTGGCTTCCCTGCTCGGCATCAAAGAGCTCGAAGCGGAATATCACCCCGGCCCCGGCGCCGGGCCTGAAAGCAACCGCCACCAACGATGAGCGATAACCCAGACCCCGCCTCCCCGTTCGACCCCGGCAAGAAAACCTCCGAAACCGGCGCCTCGGGCGGCGACGCGACCGAGTTCGTCTGGTCGTTTCGCGGCTACCGCCTGCGGGCGAGCGAGTTCACCACCGCCATGGTGCATTTCTTTCGCGCCGAGGTCTCGCGCGCCAACATCTGGCGCAACCGGCTCGACACCACGACCAACTGGGCCGTCATCACCACCGGCGCGGCGGTTTCGATCGCCTTTTCACAGACCGGCAACCACGCCGTGATCCTGATCAACATCATGCTCGTCACGATCTTCCTCTGGATCGAGGCGCGCCGCTACCGTTATTATGAATTGTGGAGCTATCGCGTGCGCCTGATGGAGACCGATTTCTTCGCCCCCATGCTCGTACCGCCCTTTCACCCCTCGGCGGACTGGGCCGATACGCTCTCCGAAAGCCTGCTCCACCCCGCTTTTCCGATCTCCACCCTCGAAGCACTCGGGCGACGGCTACGGCGCAACTACCTCTTTATTTACGGGATCATCGGGGCGGCCTGGATCGCCCAGCTTTCGCTTTATCCACACCCCGTGACCTCCCTGGCTGAATTGAACAAGCGCGCCGCGATCGGCCCGATCACCGGCGAGATCGTCTTTGCGATTGCGGTGCTGTTCTGCCTCGCAGTGATCGCGACCGGTTTCCTCACCATCCGGCTGCAAAGCGCCGCGGGCGAGGTGCTGCCCAGGTACGGCGCCCCCATGGACGCCATCCCCGGCGGCGCACAACCTGCACCCAGGCGCAAAGCCTGGTACCGCCCCAGCCGCAAGCGCACACAGCTCCTCACCATGATCATCACCAGCGAACAGGCGCGCGTCTCGGATAAGATCATGAAAGAGATGAAGCGCGGCGTCACCGCCATCCCAGGCAAAGGCATGTTCACCAGTTCCGAGCGCCCCATCCTGCTCTGCGCCCTCACGGTGACCGAGGTCCCGCACCTCAAGGCGCTCGTCGCGGAAGTGGATCCAAAGGCGTTCGTGATCGTGATGCCCGCCACCGAAGTGCTCGGTTACGGGTTCAGACCGCTCGAAGACGAAGAGTAATGGAGCAAATATGGCGACTGTGATTAAATCCGGCACGCTTGTGACCGCAGGGGACACGTTCCAGGCGGATATCCTCATCGAAGGCGAAACCATCGCCGAGATCGGCGCGTCGATCCAATCTCCCGGCGCGCAGGTGATCGACGCCTCCGGCAAGCTGGTGCTCCCAGGCGGCGTGGACCCGCACACCCATTTCGACCTGCCCATGTTCGGCACCGTCTCCTCGGACGATCATTACACGGGGCACAAAGCCGCCGCGTTTGGCGGGACGACCACCGTGATCGATTTCGTCCCCCTCGACACGCCGCGGGTCGAAGATTCGATCCGCCTTTGGCGCGCCAAAGCCGACCCAAAAGCCGCGGTTGATTTCGGCTTCCACATGAACATCACCCGCCTGGACAAACAGGTCGAAGAGGAGATCCCGCGCCTGCCCGAATGGGGCATCACCACCGTCAAGGTTTTCACCGCCTATAACAACCGCCTGCGCCTGCAGGACGGCGAGATCTTCAAGGTCATGCGCCTGGCCCGCGAACACGGCCTGCTCACCATGGTGCACGCCGAGAACGGCGACGTGATCGACATTCTAATCGAAGAAGCCCTTGCCGCGGGACACACCAGCCCCGAATGGCACGCCCTCACCCGCCCCGCCTGGGGCGCCGTCGAAGCCACCTTGCGGGCTTCGGGCCTGGCAGCCCAGGCTCAGGCGCCGGCTTACATCGTCCACATGAACGCTGGCGGCGAAGTGGACGTGCTGGATTACGCCCGCCGCCGCGGCCTGGCGGTGATGGGCGAGACCTGCCCGCAGTACCTGTTCTTCACCATCGATCACTTGCGCCGTCCGAATGGCGCAAAGTGGATCTGCTCGCCGCCTATGCGCACTCCGGCCGACAACGCCCGCCTCTGGCAGGGCCTCGAAACGGGCGCCATTCAGGTTGTCGGCACCGACCACTGCCCCTTCTTTTTCGACGGGACCCAGCCCATCTGCTATGAAGACGAGTGGGTCGCCATCCCAGGAAAGGAGCTTGGGATGGGCGACTTCACCAAAATACCCAACGGACTGCCCGCCGTGGGCGACCGCCTGCCCATCCTGTGGAGCTACGGCGTGCGCGCCGGGCGGATCAGCCCCAACCAGTTTGTCGCCCTCACCAGCACCAACCCGGCCAAGATCTTCGGCCTGTACCCGCGCAAGGGCAGCCTGACCCCCGGCGCGGACGCGGACATCCTCATCTGGGACCCGGAGCGCCGCCTGACTTACGGGATTGCCTACGCCAAACACCGCACCGATTACAACCTCTTCGAAGGCTGGGAGCTGACCGGCTACCCCGAAAAGGTGCTGCTGCGCGGCCAGGTCATTGTCGACGGCGACCGGTGGCTCGGACGCCCCGGCGGGGGCAGGTTCCTCCCGCGCCAGCCGTTCGCCGCCCCGCTTTAGACCGCCTATGACGCTTCAGGGTGTTTCTTGAGCCGCCACGCTCAGCGATCTTCGTCCCATCCACCCGCAGCCCGCGGCAGTTGCCGGCTTCATACCGTCCCGCTGGCGATCGCGGCGCTGCTGCTGGCGGCGGCAGGGTTAGCCGGGTGCGCAAGCCTCTCCGGGGCATTGGGCGAGGCTGCCCTGCCCGCGGCGGCCGCGCAGACAACCGCCGCGCCGGC
>JADYYC010000253.1 GCA_020853835.1 Anaerolineales bacterium | reverse complement strand
GTCTAAAAGACGCACAGCTCGTTTCTTGTCATCATGTTCATATAAGGCGAGCGCTTGGAGTACCATCGCCTTGAGCAGTTCATCTGCCCATCCTCTTTCCTCCATCTGTCGGCGAAACGGCTCCAGTATGGATAACGCCGAAGATGGATCATCCTGGGCAATAAACACTTGAGCCTGGCTGAGAGGAAGCTCATACTGCTGAGCAAGCTGCTGGGCTTTGGTCAGTAGACCCTGCTGAATCAGCACCAACACCTGCACAGCCGCGATATCGGGCAAGCGCAGCAGGAAGTTTTTCTGGCGTGCAGAATGCTCAGCTTCAGCCAACCGGTCAGAGGCGCCACCGACATCTCCCCTGGTCAGTTGTAGGTGGGCGATAAACACTTCACCTAGGATAAAACGATCGATCAACTGACCATATTGCCGCATTAATTCCTGGCCCTGCTTCCCTTGCTGTTCGGCTGCCTCCAGATCGTTCCATTCGTAGTAGATCTCTGCCAGGTCAAGATGAACCTGCCCGGCGTTAGGAAATGGATTATCACCCGCCAGTTCCAGCACGTGCCGGTACGTCTCAGCTGCCTTGTGGAGCTGATTATCCTTTTTCTGAAGATTACCAAGGACCGAGGTGGCCAGCATCCTGGAAAACATGCTGCCCGATTTTTGGCTGAAGGCGAGAGCCCGTTGGCAGGCCTGGGCAGCCTCGGAGCGGTTTCCTAGCAGAAGGTTGGCGGACGCAAAGGCCCAGTTTGCCGTAAAAAGAAATGTATGGTTCTCAGGATGCAGGCACTCCAGGGCATGGCGCGCTTGGGTAAGCATTGTGTGCGTGTCATAGCGCGTAAGCGCCAGGGTAGCCCGGGCACAGGCAATCTGCCCGGATAAATCACGTACTCTGACATCCAGCGGCGATCTTTCTAAAGCGGCGGCTATCGCTGCCTCAGCCGCGAGTAATTTTTCTTCTATACCTACCATACGCCAGGACATCAGTGCCAGCGTGACAGACCTGACCCGCAGCAAAGGCCGGGCATCCAGCACCGGCGCGGGAAGCGTATCCAGCCAGTTCAGGATCGTCAAATTTACACTGCGTAAGTGCAGGCCCATAGCCTTGCTTTCCATCAGGCGTTCAGCGCGTTCAACGTCATTTGCGGCAGCAGCATGCCAAAACGCTGCCAACATCAAGCCATTGGTTTCATGCCACTCACTGGCCCGGATATGTAGCACAGCGATTTCCTGCGCGGTGCAATGCTCCCCCAGCCGTTGACCCAACAAATCTTTAAAGAGGTGATGGTAGCGATACCAGCGCCGCTCGTCATCGAGGGGGATGATAAACAGGTTGGCGCGCTCAATATATTCCAGAGTTGCCTGCCCAGGAATCGATGGATCGAGTAGAACAGCGTCACAAAGAGATCCGCACATTCGATCTAGAATGGAGGTTTGCAACAAGAACGTTTGAACCTCGACGGGCTGGCGTTCCAAGACCTCCTCGAGCAAGTAATCCAGCACAAAACGGTGGCTGCCGGTGAAGGATTGGATGAATTCCGCGATGTCCTGATGTCCTTGCATAGATATAGCCGCCATTTGGAGCCCAGCAATCCAGCCTTCGGTGCGGGCTTCCAGCGCGGCGATATCTACCTCAGAGAGATCCAATCCCATCGCGTGGTTGAGGAACTCGGCGGCTTCAGTGGGGGTAAAGCGCAAGTCAGCAGCACGCATTTCAGTCAGTTGACCCCGGGCGCGGTATTGCGCCAGAGGCAGGGATGGGTCTTCACGCGTGGTGATGACCAGGTGCATCTGCGGCGGTTGGTGCTTGAGAAGGAAGATCAGAGATTGATCAATTTGCTGCGAATCAATCGAGTGGTAATCATCAAGAATGATCAGGAAATTATCCTGAATGTCAGAAATTTCATATAGCAGAGCGGTCAGTATGTTTTCGATCTGCAAAGGTTGTGGTGATTGGAGTATCGCCTGAAGGTCAGCACCAAACCCCGGTTTGATCTTCTGTAACGCTGCGATGAGGTAAGTCAGAAAGCGTGTGGGATCGCTATCCCCTTCGTCCAGCGATAGCCAGGCGGCTGGCCTCTCGCAACCGACGATCCATTCGCTGACCAGCGTGGTCTTTCCAAAGCCGGCCGGGGCGGAGATGAGGGAAAGTTTACACCCTCTCGCCAGTCCCTCGTTCAGCCGCTCAACCAGGCGTGGGCGCGAGACGATATCGGGGCTGGGTGAGGGAATATAGAGCTTGGTGGCCAGGATCGGCGCAGACATATCTCAATTATAATGCCGCAACCTCCGCCATAAATGCCTGTCTTTCATATGAGCACGCTGTGCGGCGTTAGCTCCACTTCCACGCATACCAGACTACGACCACATTGAATCCCAAGCTAACCGCCAACAGGAATTTGTCATATAGCGATGGGTAATTGGGCAGGCCAACCAGGTTGAAGAGGAAAAAGAAGGCGGCCACGATGATATTCGCCCAGCGACTCACAGATTGGGGCAATACCAGGGTCAGGAAAACCATCAGGATGGGCGTCAACATCAGAACCGCGATCCCCAGCCAAACGAACTGGTTTAAGTTCATGTCGGCCATCGGTTTTTTTGCCAGGTCGCCGCTGCAGATGCGCAAGACATCGTCATAAAGATAAATTAGCGTGACGACCACCCAGGTTGCTGAAAGAATAATTTTTGTGTCCATTGTTTTATAACTCCTTGGCTGCAACAGTGATGACCACTTTGCCTCGGGCGTGGCCTTTTTCAAAATACTGAAAAGCTTCAGCGGTTTTACTTAACGGGTAGCATTCATCAATCAACGGTCTGATCTTTCCGTCTTCCATAAGGTCTCTTATAAAAAGCAAATCTTTTTGATTTGCTTTTTTCATTACGCTGGTCATCTTCCTGCCATCGCTTTTTGACATTAAGGGTCCCAGGAACAGTGACTGCGTGATTTGCGCAGGCAAGCCTCCCACAAAAACATAAATTCCTTGGGGAGTTAAAGCACGCTTATACGCGGAAAGCGGTTGAAATCCATTCACGGCAAGGATGAGATCATACTTCCGTCCATTTTGGGTGAAATCCTCTTGAGTGTAATCAATGACGTGGTCTGCGCCGATCGAGCGCGCCATCTCCAAATTCCGCGTGCTGCACACGGCAGTCACTTCCGCTCCAAACGCCTTGGCAATCTGAACCGCAAACGTGCCAACCCCACCAGACGCCCCGTTGATCAGAACTGTTTGCCCGCGCTGAATATGCCCTTGATCGCGCAAGCCTTGCAAGGCAGTGACGGCTGCCACGGGGACAGCCGCAGCTTCCTCAAATGAAACATTGGACGGCTTTAGCGCCAACGCGCTTTCAGGAGCAGTAACATATTCGGCAAAACTGCCGCTGCCAAGCCCAAAAACATCTCCAAACACTGCATCCCCTGGCCGAAACTGTTTAACGTTTCTGCCAACCGCTTCAACGCACCCCGCAATGTCAGCGCCGAGGATTGTGTTTTTAGGTTTGAACAGCCCAACACCCATTAGACGCTGTGGGAAGGGGTCAGCAGTCAGCATATGCCAGTCCCCCGCGTTGATGGATGCTGCATAGACTTTTACCAGCACTTTTTCTTCATTGAGGGCAGGCTTTTTCACTTCTTCGAGATGAAGAACATCTGGCGGTCCATATTTTGTGTATACAATTGCTTTCATGGTTTATCTCCAAATTCCTTTGACCAGCACTATAAATCAGGTTTAACCTTCAGGGTTAGTCCATTTCCAAGCGTACCAAACAACCAGTAAGGCAAACACAAGTTGTGCTGTTGCCCAAACTATCTCATAACCAGCGGATCGCCATACGATAAAATGTAAGACCTCAAAAGCAAGAGTAACCATCGCATAGAATATGCCAATGATGCGGTTTGCCCAACGACTCACGGGAGACTTCAAAATCAGGGTCAAAGCACCCATAAAAACGTGACCCACTAACACCACCGCGAACATCGACAAATATCCGGGGTTTACTCCGAGAGGTTCGGTAGCCGCAGATAAGCGGTACGTATCCCCATTTAGACTACTTAACATTCCAACTACCCATAGCGCTGCAAGGATTATCCTCACATCTAGCAGATTTCTTGCGGTCTCTTTGTTTGTGTTCATTTTTATCTCCTTTTTTGAACGATATGGGTGAGTTTCATCGAGTTGGACTTGAACGACCGAGACCAAGGGCAGTCCCAGATCTCGCACCTTTTTTAGCAGTCCATATAATGAAGCCTGATCCGCGACAGGTCCAGAAAAAAGCGTATTGCCATCCTCTTCCAGTGTGATGGTCAAGCCCTCAAACCAGTCTGTCCATTGACTACCCAGATGACCCTTGAGCCGGATTGTGTAATATTGAGCATTTGAAGTCGGTGTGTCAATCATTTTGTGTCTCGCGTTTTCCCTTTCGTTGTTTATCTACCCAAAGGATACTGCCCGATTTGGTGAGGCGTCATCACCAAACGATGTGATTGAGGTTGTGATTGTTGGTGAAAACATAAAAAAAGCCCCGGCAGATGGTTTGAGGACACCTGTCGGGGTCGGAGGCGGGGTATGGGGGTCAGTTAGAACAGATCGAGTTCCTCGGCACGGCGGACAGCCGTCCGGCGATTATTGACCCCCAGCTTGTTGTAAATGTTTTTTGTGTGGGTGCGAAAGGTGTTGGGCGAGATGATCAAATGGCTGGCAATTTCGGGGCCGCTTAATTCGGTGCGAAGCAGCTTGAGCACTTCCAGTTCGCGTTCACTCAAAGGCTCTATCATGTCTGATTTTCGATGGATGATTGCTGATTTTGGTGCAGCCGCCGGTTGTGTAAAGGCAGCCAGGAGTCTGTCCACATAATCGCTCAACGGATGGTCTCGATTGCGCGATTGTTCTTCAACCATTGATCGCAGCAGCGACCGCATCGCTTCGCCTTCATCCACAAAGATGCGAATATAGCCTTCTGGCTCGGCCAGGATCAGGGCGCGTTCTAGCGCAGCGATAGCCTGGGGGCGATTGCCCTGCGCCTCGTGGGCCAATGCCTGCACCAGCAGGATGTCGAGCGTACTGCCCCAGCGCTTTTGCGCTTCGGCAGCTTGCAACAGGCGTACGAGTAGGGCGTTGACCTGCGGGTTGACGATTTCCAGCCGGGCCAGAGTGAGGTACTCGAACTCATGCAAGTAGCTGACTTCATCTGCCAGCGAAAGCCCGCGTTCTGCCGCCCATGCCCAGGCTTTATCGAGCCGCCCCTGTTTGAGATAGATGCGCGCTTTTAGAGCCGCAATGGGGCGCAGGTCAGGCACGACGCTTTGGATATAGACTCGTTTGGCCTCGTCGAGCAGGGCCAGGGCGGCTTCCAGATCGCCTGCGGCCTCTTTCAGTTGGGCCTGGGCCACGTGCCAGCGGTGCAGCCAAACCGGTGTGGTTGGCAGGCCCAATTCGGCGGCTCGTTTTAAGTGATGAGCAGCGAGGGTGTCATCTCCCCGCTGACTGTAGATCATGGACAGGCCGAGATGATGGTGGGCAGTGATGTGCTCGGCCTCCGGGCCGTGTTGGGAGGCCAGTTGCAAGGCATCCAGATAGGTTCG
>JADYYC010000252.1 GCA_020853835.1 Anaerolineales bacterium | reverse complement strand
TGTCGTCGGGGGGCGCCTGGGGCTGGCGCGCCTGGATTCCGCTTGCGCTGGCGGCACTGACGGCCCTGGTCGTCACGCGTTTCTCGACCTCCCCGTTGCGCCGTTTACTGCGGCGCGCCTGGGCCGATTGGACGCAATTGAGCTATGCCATGTTTGGCTGCCTGCCCATCCTGGTGCTGGTCGTCTTCCTCGAAGCGAAGACGGTAGACAGATACATTTTTTCGCCTTTGCTGGCGTTGATCCTGGTCGCAACTGCGCTGTTCTACCTGCGCGCAGAGCAGCGCAAACAGCGGGTGTGGGCGCTGCTGGTTGGCACGCTGCTGATCCTGGTCATCCTGACCGTCATCCCGGCGCTCATGTACAGCGATGAAGGACCCGTGGATGTCCCCGGCCTACTTTTAGCGATCTTGACGGTCATGGTGTTGTTTTTCTCGCCCGCGTTGATCGAGTTGTTTAAATACATCCGTTCAAAGCTGGCAAAGCTCTGGAAATGACTTTCGCATAGTCATTTCAGCCGTTAGAGTGGCCCGCACATAACACGTGCGCGCCGTATTAGTGGTTTATTAGAGGTGAATTATGTCACGCAACCGGGTTTCATTCGCCGATCACGCCTGGCTCCGCATGGACGACCCGCAAAACCTGATGATCATCACCGGGCTGATGACTTTTGAGGCGCCCCTGGGGCTGGAGCGCTTGAAGGCGCACGTGCAGGACACCCTGTTGGTCTTTGAGCGCTTCAAGCAGCGCCTGGCGCCCTCCAGGATCCCGCTCCGACGCCCCGCCTGGGAGTACGACACGGATTTTGACCTGGACGCGCACATCGAGCTGGTCGAGTTCGACGAACCGGTTGACCAGGCGCTGCTGCAGGATTTGCTGAGCGTCGCCATGAGCGCCCCGCTGGATTACAGCCGCCCGCTCTGGAAGCTTTACCTGGTGGAGAAATACGGCGCTGGCAGCGCCATGATCGCCCGCCTGCATCACAGCCTCGCAGACGGCATCTCGCTGATGCAGGTGCTGCTTTCGATGACCAGCGAAAGCCCGGACGGACCCCCCGGCGTGCGATCCTTGCAGGATGCCATGCAGCAGACGGGAAAGGCAGCCCTGCTTAATAATAACGCCATCGGAGCCCGAGGTCTGTGGGACGAGGGGCGCAAGCTGGTCACAAAGCCCTCTCACCTGCGGGGACGGATCCGGCAAGGGATGGGCCTGGCGGCGGCGGTGGGCACGCTGGCGGTGCGCCTGCCCGATCCCGCCACGCTCTTCAAAGGCGCGTTGAGAGTTGAAAAGCGATGCGCCTGGTCGAACCCGCTCCAACTGGCGGAAGTGAAAGAGACCGGAAAGGCCTTCGGGGCGACCATCAACGATGTGTTGACCGCCTGCACCGCCGGGGCGCTGGGCCAGTACCTCGCCCGGCGGGAAGCGGGGGCGGATGACTTGAACCTGCGCGGGTTGATACCGATCAACCTGCGCCCGGTTGCGCTCGACCAGGACCTGGGCAATAAATTTGGGATGCTGTTTCTCACCCTGCCGGTTGGCGAGGCGGATCCAGTCGAACGGCTGCAACAGGTGAAGCAGAATATGGACGGCTTGAAGTCTTCTTACGAGCCGCTCGCGACGTATGGAGTGATCAACCTGCTCGGGGCGGTGCCCGGTTGGACGGAGGAGATCGCGGTGAGCTTTTTCGATTCCAAGTGCACCGCGGTGCTGACCAACGTGCCCGGCCCGCGCACCAAGCGCTATCTCGCGGGCAGCCCGATCGACATGGTGATGGGCTGGGTGCCGCAATCCGGGCGGATCGCCCTGGGGATCAGCATCCTCAGCTATAACGGCTGCGTGTGGCTGGGGGTGGCTACGGACGAGGGGCTTGTCCCTGACCCGGAGGCTATCGTCGCCTTTTTCGAAGCCGAATTTGAGCTTCTAAAGGCGCGCGCCAAAGACAGCCCCGCGCCAACCTCGCTGAAGTTTAGCGAACTGCTCAAACGCCTGGACGCCGCCCTCGAAGCGGTTGACGAGATGCTTGACGACTCTGGGAAGCCTGAAAAGGAGCAGCAGGAGGCGGGTTAATCGGGCAGTTTCAGGGCAAACGGGATCGCCAGCAGCGAGATGACCGCCCCCCAGAAGATGGCTTTTTCGAGGCCGAACGTATCGCCCAGAAACCCGATCAGCAGCGTGCCAACCGGGCGCAAGACAAACATGCCGGTCATGTAGAGCCCGTTGGCGGTGGCGCGGTTTTGCGGGAACTGCTCCTGGACGATCGCCATCATCACCGGCGTGCTGGACATGATGAAGAACCCCAGAAGGAAAAGAGTCGCCGCGGCGAGCCAGCCGCTGGTGTTCAGGAAAATCACGGTGAGCACGAACGAGGCCAGGGAGGCGACCACCAACACCGGTTTGCGCCCAAACCGGTCGCTCAGCGGACCGACCGTGAGCACCCCGCCCACCGCGGCAACCATGATAATGGTCAACGAGCCGCCCGCGAGCCACAACCCCGCGCCGGTGCGGGTCATGTAAGTGGGCAGGAAGGTGGTCAGCCCTTCGAGCAGGGGGAAGCGCAGCAGGTTGTAGAGCGCCAACGGCAGGAACAGGGTGGTCAAAGCCGGCACGAGCGCCCGAAAACTGCCCGGTTTTTCAGGGCGGGCAGGCACGCTGCGCATGCGCAGGTAAAGTAGCAGGGAGGCCGTCCAGCCCAGCACGATCAACCGCCAAAACCCTTCGAGAGTCCAGGTAGATACTGCCCAAACGGCGATGAGCGGCCCAATTGCAGAGGCCAGTTCGCCGGCGGCCATGAACAGGGCCATGCCAAGCCCAAGTTTACGGCCCGCCACGCGTGAGATCATCGCCGGGGCCGGGGCGTGGAACGAGGCGTTGCTCGCGCCGGCGACCAGGAGCAGGATCGCCACGGCGAAGAAATTTGGGGCAATGCCGATCAGGCTGACGGCGGTGCCGGTGACCGCCGGGGCGAAGATGACGAAATAGCGGATGGTCACCCGGTCCGCGATGTATCCAAAGAAAGGATTGAGGATGCCGGGGAGCTGCAGCATGGCCGAAAGCAGGCCCGCCTGGGTGAGCGAGAGGGAGAGCTTCTCGATCAGCAGCGGCAGCATGGG
>JADYYC010000251.1 GCA_020853835.1 Anaerolineales bacterium | reverse complement strand
CCGAGAGCGCCCCCAGCGCGCTGGCGGCGAACGCGGCCGAAAAACCGAAGGACGAAGCCAGCCAGCCGCCCAGGAAGGGCGCCAGGATGCTGGCGGGCGCGACCAGGGTGTTGGCCATGCCGATGTAAGCCGGGCGTTCTTCCTCGCGCCCGAACTCGAGCGTCATCGAAATCCCAACCGTCCAGATGGCGACGTCGCCGGCTGCCGCCAGCGCAAACACAAGGTAGAACCAGGCCGAGGCGGGCGCCCACCAGGCCAGCAGCGAGCTCAACGCCAGGGCGATCAGACCGGCCTCCATCACCAGGCGGTGGGAGAGGCGGTCGCCCAGCCAGCCCATCCCGATGTTAGCGACGATCTTGGCGCCCATCCACAGCCCGGTCATAATCCCGATCTCGATTTTGCTCACCCCCAGGTTTTGCACGGCGTAGACGGTGTAGAAGGCGTAGCCGATCGTAGCGATCAGGGAGGCGATGCGCACGGCCAAAAACCAGCGAAAATCCCGATCGCGCCCCAGGATTTCTTTGATGTGAGCGTCCAGCCTGGGCGGCGGGGACAGCACGACGTCCTGTGAACGGTTGGGATGGGGCTCGCGCGTACGGGAAAGAAAACCCCAGGAAACCGCCATAAACAGCGAGGTCAGAACGAAGCACAGGGCAAAACCCCTCGCGCCGGCAATGCGGCTGAGGATGATCCCCGCCGCGACCGCGCTCAGGCTGCCCAGCACGTTGGAAAACCCGGCCTGCACGCCAAAGAAGGTGCCGCGCCGGTTACCGGGGATGATCTTCCCCATCATGCTCGTCCAGGGGTTCGCCGCCAGGCCGGCGCCCAGCCCCTGGATGACCAGCAGGACAAACGTGGCGATCAGTCCAGCGCGCAGCCCGATGCGGGGCAGGAGGAGAGCCACAACCACCAGACCCAAGTAAGGGATGCGCTCGAGCAAGGTGGTCGCCAGCAGCAGCGGTTTGAGGCGCTCCTGACGGGCGATCCACCCCGCGGTGAACAGTTGGGGAAACTGCCACCCCGCGGCGTGGATGGCGGGGATCAGGCCGATCAGGAAGAGCGAATCGGTCATCGAACTGACAAAAAGCGGCAGGATGGTGACGAACGAAGCAAACCCGAGCCCCAATCCAAAAAAAGCCCCGTCGAGGAGGTTGACCACGATGTTATGGCGCAGGTTTTGCAGGATTTCCGCATTCACGGCAAGCCGCCCAACTTCCTGACCAGCCGGTCGAGGCGGTGCTGAAGCTCGGCGGTCCACTGGCGGCGCTGGTAGAGGCTGAGATATTCGCTTGATAACGGGTTTTCGTCATATGCATCGACGAGCGCCAGCGCCGACTGCGTCCAGTGGAGCGCCCGGGCGGGGTCGTGGAGCTGGTGTTCGCAGCATTTAGCCAACTCGACAAAGGATTCCAGGTGCTGGTAGCCCGCTGCCTGCTCCCACAGGCGCATGGCGGACTCCAGGTCGTTGGCGCGCTTGTAGATCAGCGCCAGATGCTGGAGCGCCTGGAGCAGGGCGAGGCGCGGCAGGCGCTCGCTGCGGGCGTCCTCGTGCTCCAACCCGTGGATGTAGAGCGCCGTGGCGCGCTCCAGGTCGCCGAGGTCCTCATACAGGCGCGCCAGCGCGATCAAGTCCACGCCAAACTGCCCGCCCCGTTCCAGCGGGTCGTTCATCACACCCGCCATGTGTTCGAGCAGCGCCGCAAGCGAGATCACGTCCATGGCGTTGTGGTAGACCACCTGTTTGAGCGGCTCCGGATCCCGGTCCTGGAGGTAGATAAAGTAAACCTGGGGGATCATCCAGCCGGGGAGGTCCAGTTCAGTCCGAGATGCGCCCAAGATGTGCGCTTCGAGGTTGGGCAGGCTGCGGTCGGGGAGGCGCCCGCGCCACAGCCGGCGCGCCAGGTGGAGCAGGTCGATGTGACCCAGGTCTTTCAGGGGCGGGCGCAGGCCCTGGACGGTGTAGCGCGCGTTCAGGAGCGGCGCGTCGAAGGCCTTGCCGTTGAAGGTTGCGATCAGGCGGCAGGGCGCCAGGAAAGCTTCCAGCGCGGCGAGCTGCGCCGGTTCGGCGGAGGGATCGGGGAGCAGGTACTGGTGGAGCACGAATTCGGGCCCCTCGAAGCGCCCCGCCCCGATGAGAAAGGCGTAGGTGCCGGTCCCGCCGCTCAGGCCGGTGGTTTCGGTGTCCAGGAATGCGATCTCGTCGGGCTGGAGCTCGCTGATCCAGGCCTGACCGCTCCAGGCGGAGACGCCGTCGAGCGGAGCGCCTAGCTCCAGCTTTGCCTCCCCGTGCGGCTGCCCAACCGGATAGCGCGTTTCGATCACCAGCGCCTCTCCCTGCAGGGTCGCGGTGATGTGCCCGCCGAGCGCTTTGGCGAGCGCGTGCAGCCCTTGCGGTTGGCCTGCCGGGGCGGGTTTAAGGCCCTGGGCGCCGGTTTGCACGCCCAGGGCTTTCAATCGATCTGAGATAGAAGAGGGCATTTACAATAGCGCCTTGTCGTTCGAGAGTGCAACGCAACGGCGCTATTGTATCGTTATTTTGGGGTCAGTTCATACCAAAAATCGGACAGAAAACCCTGCGCATCGGGCGTAAAGACCTGCTCGCCCGCTACGGCCTGGCCGTCCTTGCAGTCCCAGTTGTACACGGTCGCCCGCCCCGTCACGTAGGCGGGGATGCCCTCCGCGGTGGGGTTCTCTTTGCAGTAGTCCGTCATGGCCTGGGTGGG
>JADYYC010000250.1 GCA_020853835.1 Anaerolineales bacterium | reverse complement strand
GCGCCGTTTCAGACGGAACGCTGTTGGAAAGCCTGGAAAAGCTGCATCAGCCCGCCGATGACGGCGAAGATGCCCGCCACCCACACCAGGGAGACGATCGCGACCAGGTTGGAATAATTGGAAACCAAAACGATGCCGAAGAAGATGCTCAGGACGCCGAGAACCGCGCTGCCTAAACCGCCGCCTTTGAAGGCCAGGATCAGGGCGAGGATGCCGGTGATCAAACCCTGAATGCCCATGATCAGGATAATCATCGCCGGGATAACCGCCGCGCTCATCAGCGGGTGGCGCAGGATGATAATACCCGCCGCGATGCTGATGATTCCGATGAAGAGCTTCCAGCCCCAGGCGGTGCGGTCGACGAACAGCGCCACCAGCATTACGATGCCCTCAAATAGCCAGAAGAGGCCCAGGGCGAGCACCAGCAGCACCACGGTCTTGACCGGGGTGGTGAGCAGCAGGATACCAATCACGATGTTCAATATGCCGCTGATCAGGTGCAGCCACCAGGGGTGCTGCTTGGTCTCAAAAGTCATTGCGTCTGCTGTCATATCTATTTCTCCTCATAATAAATGAAATGTTGGATTGTTGCTTAATATCTGCAAGTAAAACCCCCCTGCTGGAGTTTCGTTACGGGTCGGATGGATATCGTATGAATGTTTGTGATAAATTCGGAGCAATCCTCCTTTCAGGCTGAGCAAGATTAATTGACACAATTGGGTTATTATAACTAAAAAATATAAATTTTGTGGAAATCCCGCGTAACCTCCAGAAGGGCTCCATCCACAGCCCCCAGATGTTTTCGACCCGGCTGGGGTCGCAGCCGCGCGCGATGGGGTACAATCATGGCTTATGAACGCCGAGACCGAACACAACGACAGGACGATCGTAGTCACCGGCGCCACCTCGGGGATCGGGCTGGCGGCGGCGACCCGCCTGGCGGGCATGGGCGTGCGACTGATCGGGGTCGGGCGCAGCGCCGAGCGCGGCGAGCAGGCGCTCCGGCAGATCATGCGGGCGCACCCGGACGCACAGGCGCGCTACCTGACGGCCGACCTGGCGTCGCAGCGCCAGGTGCGCCGGTTAGCAGAGCAGATCCACGCAGCCGCCGCCCTGGGCGGGGGCAGGCTCGACGCGCTGGTCAACAACGCCGGGGCGGTGACGAGCCGGCGCACCCTCACCGAGGACGGTTACGAGCTGCAATTTGCGGTCAACCACCTGGCGCCGTTCCTGCTCACGCACACCCTGCTGCCCCTGCTGCAAAACACGCCCCAAGGGCGCGTGATCACGGTCAGCTCGACCTCGCACTATCATGCCCGCATGCACTGGCAAGACCTGACCTTCCGCCGCGGCTATTTCGTGCTGCGCGCCTACCGCCAGTCCAAACTGGCCAACGTGCTCTTCAGCGCCGAACTCAACCGCCGCCTGGCGGGCAAGTCGAACGTGCGCGCCTACGCCGTCGATCCGGGGCTGGTGAACACCGGGATCGGGACGAAAGGCACGAGCGCGTTTGTGAGCTGGGTCTGGAGGCTGCGCGCCGCGAGCGGCCGGACGCCCGAACAGGGCGCAGAGACGCTGGTCTGGCTGGCTTCACAGCCGCAGTTGAGCGACCCTCAGGCGCTCTACTGGAAGGACTGCCATCCCGCCGCCCCCAGCCGCGAGGCGCTCAAGCCCGATCAGGCCGCCCGCCTGTGGGCGCTATCCGAGCAGATGTGCGGGTTGAGCGGCGCGTCGGATCAGTCGGAGCCCTGACCCACCGCCCCCAGCTCGGCCCCCGGCTCCAGCGGCGGCGCGGAGATCCAGATGCGCACGTCGTCCCAGGCGTACGAGGCTCCGTTGGGATCGTCGCCGTAGAGGAGGAAGCGCACCTGGTTGGAATCGCTCAGGTACCGCTGCACGCCTTCGCCTGAGACGACCAGGACGCCATCGCGATAGAAACGCAGCGCCCCGGGGCGGCTCTTGCCCGCGACGTGGTTGATCTCGAGCAGGTAACTGTGCCCGCCGTTCGAGATCGTGTACATGTGCTCTTTGAGGATGGCCAGGCGGCTGTCCAGATACGCCCGCGCCCACACGCCGCTAAAGCGCTCCTGGGTGAGCAGCTCGATCCCCGAAGAGGTCATGTTAAGCGTGTCGATGCTGACGTTCTCCGGCACGATGCGCAGGCGGTGATACCAGTTTCCCTGGATCAACCCCTGTCTTTCGACGCCGCTAAAGGCGAGGCTGAAGAGGTCTTCTTTGCCAAAGGTGGCTCCTTCCGGAGACCATTGCAGCGTGGCCTGGTTGAAATAGAAGTTGGTGTCCAGGCGCCCGCTCAGGCGGCCGCGCTCGACCGCGAGGGCGTGGCGCGTCCCACCCATCCCAAAATATTGGAGCGAATCGGGCGGGAGGCCGTCGGGGTAATCGAAGCCATCCTGCCAGACCGGCAGATGGCCGGGCAGCCCGGCCGCGAGGCGGCGCGGTTCAACGCTGGCGAGCGGGGCTTTCTCCGCCGTGGGGGCGGCGCGCTGCGGCAGTCCGGTCAGCGCCGGCAGCAGCGCAACGCGAAATGAGATCAACACGCCCACGGAGATCAACCCGATTGGGGAAAGCGCCGCCAGCACGGCGCCGATTGTTTTGCGCTTCAAGATCATGGCAAGCTCCTTTGTTGCGATGACGACCAGCCCGGTCCTGAGACCTGTGCGGGCTGGAGGATGTGGTGTCGAAACCGCCACTACTGGGGTTATTCTGTGATGATGAAAACACCCCCGCCACAGGGTGAAACGATCGTCTGCAGCTTCGAGGCGGAAGTCTTACGCCTTATCTGCGCAGTGAAAGCTGCAGCGATACAAATAAACCAAAACCCATCTGAACGCAGCCAGCCGCTAAAGCGCCATGGCTGGCCGTTCCACCACTCAAACCAGTAATGCGATACCAATACGATGGACTCCTAATCTAGCAAATTTCAGGCGCTTTGTCAACAGGTGGACGGTGATTTTTGATTAATTATTTATTAAGATAACGCCAGCTCGGGATAACAGAGACCGTCATTGCGAAGCCCGCTTTTTGGGTCGAAGCAATCTCCCCGCCGGCGCATCTGGTCATTTCGACGCGCTGGCCCTGGCCGCCCGCACCCCAGCCCTCTCCCCGGGGGAGAGGGGGCTCTAACCCGTCATTTCGACGAGCGCCTCGCCCTCCTGTCATTTCGACGAGCGCCTTCCCTCCTGTCATTTCGACGAGCGCCTTCCCTCCTGTCATTTCGACGAGCGAAGCGAGGAGAAATCTTACATCCCCACAACCAAGATTTCTCGCTGGCGCTCGAAATGACGGAGAGGGGGTGGCGGTTCGAATGGGGATGTAGACTTCCGAAGTCTCGCAGACTTCGGAAGTCTGGGCAACTTTCGCGCCGTCACATCGATATGCACCTCGCCCGCTCGTCATTTCGACGAGCGCAGCGAGGAGAAATCTTGCATCCCCACAACCAAGATTTCTCGCTGACGCTCGAAATGACAAGGGGCTCCCACCTCCGACTGAGAAGACCGCGCCGCCTTTGAAGCTGTTGCGCGCGAAAAAGTGACGTTCATCACCTGACAAATTTCACCGGTTCTGCAATAATCTGGAGACACCGCCCAGGGTGAATGCTCCTTTGACCATGCGACCTCGATGACCGCCAAGACCCGCCGCCTCACCTCCCACGCCTCCCCCCGGCGCCCAGGGCGCGCCCTTGCCGGCGCGCTGGGGCTGCTGGTTGCGGCGGCCTGCTTGCTGCCGTTCGCCACAGCTCAAGCCGCCCCGCCCGAGCCGGAAGACCCGCAGCCCACCAGCACCCCGTTCGGCGTGCTGCCCGGCTCGTTCGTCGACCCGCGCCTGGATCAGCCAGACCTGCCGCAGAACCCTGCCCCAGCCGACCTGGGGGCGCAGACCTGGTGGGGGGTGTGCATGGCCTGTCACGGCGACCGCGGTCAGGGGCTGACCGACGAATGGCGCCAGACCGCCTTTGGCGAGGATCGCAACTGCTGGGAGTCCAAGTGTCACGGGCCCAACCACCCGCCGGAAGGCTTCGTCTTCCCGCGCATCGTCCCGCCCGCCTGGGGGAGCGCCACACTAAAGCGCTTTGTCACTGCGGACGAGCTGCAGGCTTATCTTCACGAAAGCATGCCCTGGTGGAACCCCGGCTCGCTCACGGAACAGGAAGCCCTCGAGCTGACCAATTTCATGCTGCTGCGCCACGGCTCGCTCCCCGAGGGGGAGACGATCACGCCCCAAAACGCGGGGCTGGCGCCGGTGCACCTGCCCATCCGCCCGCTGGAAGGCGAGCGCGGCTGGGGGATGGTGTT
>JADYYC010000249.1 GCA_020853835.1 Anaerolineales bacterium | reverse complement strand
GCACGCCGTGCTGGAGATTTTGCCGGAACGCCCGCAGCTTGTCGTGGCAGGGATCAACTATGGCGAAAACCTGGGCAGCGGGGTGACTGTCTCGGGCACGGTTGGCGCGGCGCTGGAGGCTGCGTCGCTGGGGGTGCCTGCCATCGCCATATCGCTCCAGGTCGAACCGCACCATCACTTCTCGCTCTCAGATGAGGTGGATTTCACAGCCGCGGCCTATTTCACGGCCTATTTCGGGCGCTTGATGCTGAGCAAAAAGCTGCCGCCCGATGTCGATGTGCTCAAGATCGAAGTCCCCTGCAACGCGACCCCCGATACGCCCTGGGCGATCACGCGGCTTTCACGCATGCGGTATTATGAGCCCACACCGCCAGGACGTCGTGACTGGAACCTGCCGGTCCGGGTTGGCTACCAGGTCGCGCCACAGGTCGAGCAGGACGATCCGCTCACGGATATTTACGCGGTGAGCGTGCGCGGCTGGGTCTCGGTCACGCCGCTGAGCCTGGACCTGACCTCGCGCATCGAGCTTGGGGCGCTCGATGAGATCTTGCGCGCCGGTTAGGCACGCCCAAAACGGTTAACAACCCGACCGGCGCTCAATACGGCGCCGGTCGGGTTTTGTATCCAAAATATGCTTCACGCACCGGAAAAAACCATAACTAGGCGTGATTTTTGTACTTCTCAATCAGCCGCATCAGGTCATCCATCTCTTCTTGTATCTCGTCACGTTGGGCGCGAGCGTTCTCGAGCAAGGCATAAAAAGCGCCCTTTTGCTCCTCTGGCAGGGTCTCCAGGAGGCGCTCGGTGCGCTGGATCTGCCCGAGTTTGTGGCGCATCTTGTGCTCCAGCCGGTCGCGGTAACCCTTGAAAAACTCCTTTTGCCCCATAGGTTTTGGGGCAGTCGCCGGGCCGGCGGTGATCACCTCCGCAACGGTCAGCAGGAACTCCTCCGTGTCTACCGGTTTTTCGAGGAACCGGGTCGCCCCCAGGCTCATTGCAAAAGCCTTATCTTCCGGAGTGACGTAAGTAGCCGAGAGGAAAATGATCGGGATGGCGCTTGTCTGGGGGTTGCTGCGCAGGCGATGCACCAGCGAGAAGCCGTCGAGTTTGGGCATCAGGATATCGGTGATCACCAGTGCGGGCCGCTCCCTGGCTATGCACTCCAACGCCTCCTGACCATTATGGGCTTTGACGGTCGGATAGCCCTTGAAGCGCAGCGTCACGTCCAACAAATCCAGGATGTTGGGCACATCCTCGACGATCAAGATGGGGCCGTAAGGGATGTTCATAGTTTGATTTTAGCCTTGAATGTCGGGTTGGGCAAATATCATTTCTGCAAGGACTTATCCATCAATTTCAAGCGCCAGGGCCTCGAAGTACTCGATCATACTGCGCTCCCGTTCTTCTGCAAGCGCCCTGGCGGCGTTCGTGAACAGGCGGTCTTTGATTTTGATCAATTTATAGAGATATTCGTGATAGGCGCTGTGGGGCTCGGCGGGCTGAAGACAGTCGCTGGCGAGGAATTCGGGGCTGGGCGCCGCATAGAACGGTTGCCCCTGGCGGATCGCATAAGCAATGGCGCGGGCCACGCCCACCGCCCCGATGGCATCCAGCTTGTCGGCGTCGAAAAGCACCCTGGCTTCGATAGTCTGTGGAGGGGTGGTTTCGTCTCGAAAGCGGTGCGCCAGGATGCAATGTTGGACCGCGGCGATGCGCTCAGCCGGCCAGCCGAGGTCTTCTAATACGGACCCCGCGAGGTCAGCCGATCGGGCATGATGGCTGCGGCGGTCGAGATCGGGCGCGCCAGCTTCGCCGGGCAGCTCAAACTGTGCGTCGTGAAGCAGGGCAGCGGCATGCACGATATCAGGGTCGGCGCCCTCCAGTCGGCAAAGCCGGTCGGCCAATTTGAGCACGCGCTGCATGTGATCATAACCATGCACGGGGTCATCGGGGGCATACCACCGGCGCGCCTGCTCGAGCGTGGGTAATCGGTGTTGTTCCAATTGATTAAACGTGATAGATATGGCCCTTTTTGATGACCGTCTGGACGAGATTGGTTCCAAAACGGTAACCCAGGTGGCGGTAATCCGAAACGTTGAGGATCAACAGGTCGGCCTGCTTGCCGGCTTCGATAGAACCGATCGTATCGGAGCGGTCAATAGCCGCGGCGGCGTTGATGGTCGCGGCGGCGATCGCCTGAGCGGGTGTGAGGTGCAAATAGCGGCAGGCCAGCGCGATTGCAAACTGCATGCTCTCGCACCAGGCGGTGCCCGGGTTGAGATCGGTGGCAATCGCCAGCAAACCGCCCTGTTCGAGAATCTGTCCCGCGGGGGTGTAATGCGGCTCGGCCAGCCCGAACGGCGTGCAGGGGAGCGAGACCGCGACCGTCTCGCTGTGCGCCAGGGCGCGGATGTCTTCAGCCGAAGTCACCACCAGGTGGTCAGCCGAGGTCGCCCCCAATTCGGCTGCCAGGCTCGCCCCGCCCAGGTTATCAAATTCATCGGCATGGATTTTCAGGGGAAAGCCCAGCTCCTTCGAGCGCACCAAAATCTGGCGGGACTGTTCGAGGGAAAACGCGCCCGTCTCGCAAAAGACATCCACAAATGGCAGTCTGTCGAAAGGCGCTTGCTGTTCCCACCAGTCTTTCAGGATCGGGAGCATGGTGTAGCTGACCAGGTTTGTGTAATCGTCGGGGCGCTCCCGAAACTCGGGCGCGATCGCATGGGCGCCCATAAAGGTTGGCACGATCTCGAGCGGACCTTCACCGTTCAGTATGAGCAGGGCCTGCATCATGCGCAACTCCGCGGCGGTGCGCAGGCCGTAACCGGTTTTCACTTCTGCGGTGGTGGTGCCGTGGTTGAACATGGTCCACAGGCGCGGGCGGGTTTCGTTGAGCAATTTATCCAACGAGCTCGTGCGCGTGGCTCTGACGGTTGAAATGATCCCACCGCCGGCTTCGAGGATCTCCAGATAGGTTTTGCCCTGCAGACGCAGTTCAAATTCAGCCGAACGGTCGCCGGCCCAGATGGCGTGTGTGTGCGGGTCCACAAAACCGGGCATGACCACTTTGCCGTATGCATCCACAGCCGGCTCGTCCGGATAGGCAGAGCGGAGGGCCTGGGTGGTTCCGACCGCCAGGATTTGCTCATCTTCGACCAGAACCGCGCCGTCTGGGATGATCTCCAACTGGCCGAGCCGGTCGCCGCGCTGTGGACCGCCAGCCAGAGTGAGCAATTGAGAAGCGGAGTGAATGAGCATAGTTATGAAACTTTCCCCAGAGCATAGATTCGAACTACAAAGACCCGTGGCGAGCGCTCGCCCGACCTTTAACCCATTTTACCATTTTCTCGTTCAATCCATTTAGGACACTAAAGGTATAATTTTATGCAGGAGGATTAGATCTATGACCTACCGCATTGAACGCGACTCGCTGGGCGAAGTACAGGTACCCGAAGCGGCGCTCTATGGCG
>JADYYC010000248.1 GCA_020853835.1 Anaerolineales bacterium | reverse complement strand
TGTATCCCAGGTTGTAGTTGAGCAGCATGTCCACGGCAGAGATCACCCCGTCAAGGTCTGCGCCGGGGATGTTCAGTTTTCGCCCCTCCATCAAGCCCATCCCCAAGAAGACCGCATCGAAATTCTGACGCAAATCGGCCAGGGTGATCTGCTGGCCTATGGGGGTGTTGAAGTGGATCTCGACCCCCAGATCGAGGATGGAATTGATTTCCGCGTCCATGGCCTGTTGGTCGATGCGGTAAATTGGCACGCCGTAGCGCATCATCCCGCCCGTGGTCGGCCCGGCTTCGAAAATCTCCACGTGGTGTTTGAGCAGGGCCAGGTCGTGCGCGGCCGTCAAACCGGCGGGTCCGGCGCCGATGATCGCCACCCGACCATGTTTCCGCCCGGGCGTTGCGGCCAGGTCTTTCAATGAGTCGAGCGACCAGCGCGGGCGTGAATATGAGAAGAACGCGCCCTGTCCCGGCAGCGTCGGCGGGCCCGAGAGCGGGGCAAAAATGGGTTCTTCGGCAAGATTGACCGGTTGGTTTGGTTCGGTCCTGCCCTGCTCGTTTGTAATTTCCAGTTCTTTTTCAGGCCCGTAACGCTCTGTGAGGACGCGCTTGATCGGGCGGATCGCGACCGGTTCGTACTCGGGACCGATCACGCCGCGCCGGCAGGCGACCTCGCAGGGCGCGCCGCAGATGCGTCCGCAAATCGTGGAGAGCGGGTTGGGGTCGTGGGCAATCTCAAAACCCAGCTCGATTTCGCCGCGGGCCATTGCGGTCACGT
Organism: Anaerolineales bacterium; assembly: GCA_020853835.1. Taxonomy (GTDB): domain Bacteria; phylum Chloroflexota; class Anaerolineae; order Anaerolineales; family UBA4823; genus UTCFX2. The sequence continues at coordinate 4,799 of JADYYC010000248.1, read as the reverse complement.
AAGCGCGCGCGTCGGTGTAGACGGGGCAGGCCTCCTGGCATTTGACCATCTTGCGGTAAAAGTCTGGGTCGGGGACGGTGACCTTGTAGCTGGCTCGAGTCATAAACGGGCTCCTCCTGCTCAAGGTTAACCGAACCCGCCCGAAAATTGAATCCCTCATTACGGAGGCGTAGAACGGTAAAGGGAGTAGATCGACCTGCAAAAGAACTAGTTCTTTTGGATTTGGAGGGAACCTGATGACCATAGCCTGGGCCTATTTGAACCTGATCAGGCTCATCCACATTTTCGGAGGCGTGTCATGGGCCGGTAGCGCTATCTTCGATTTGTTTTTCGCAAGGCATTCATTGTTTGACATTCCCTGTCGCCATCGCTATAATTAACAGCGATGGCGTTCATCAATGTTTCTTCATAACCAGAAGTAAATAGAGATCTAAAAGCTCATAAATACCCGAGGCAGGGGAGCTATAGCTACTAGTAGAAGGCCGGGGAGGTGATAAAACTGATAAAATGCTAATCAAGAGAAATTGCTAACCTTGTAAATATAACCATTCGATATTGAATACTTGGAGGAGAACCATGAAGGTCCCATTTCGTTGGATTTCGATTTTGGTCATCCTGTCCTTTGTCCTGGCAGCCTGCGCGCCTGCAGCCACTCCGGCTCCTGTGAAGACCGAAGCGCCGGCGCCGGCTGAGACACAGGCTCCGGCTCCGGTGAAGACAGAAGCGCCCGCGCCAGCCAAGACTGAGGCTCCCGCGCCGGTTGAGACTCAGCCTCCTGCTGAAAAGGTCACCATTCGTGTGTTGTCCATGGAGCAGGCTGGCCCAACGACCGAGGAGATGAATTCAATCGTTGATGAGTTCAATAAAGAACACCCGAACGTGACGGTTTTGATCGACTATGTGAGCTACGACGCGCTGCATGACAAAATCACAACCGCCATGGCTTCCACCCCGCCCGCCTATGACGTCTTCCTGGTGGATGATATCTGGTATGCGGAATTTGCCGACAAAGGCTACCTGCTGGATGCCACCAGCCGGATCACCCAGGAAATGCGAAAAGGCATCTTTGAAGCAGCCTGGGAAATCCCAACCGTTGGCGAGAAAGTGTACGGCATGCCGTGGCTGCTCGATCAGAAATATTTCTTCTACAACACGAAGATCCTTGCCGATGCAGGGTTCTCAGCCCCTCCTAAAACCTGGGAAGAGCTTATCGAGCAATCCAAAGTGATCAAGGAAAAAGGCCTGGTTGAATTCCCCATCGTTTGGTCATGGGGCCAGTATGAAGCGGCAATTTGTGATTGGGTCACGCTGCTTTATGGCAACGGCGGAACAATCGTGGATGAGGCTGGCAAGCCGGCCTTCAATAACGAAATCGGCGTGAAGACGCTTGAATGGATGGTGCAGTCGATCGATGATGGCATCACCAATCCGGCCTCCATCTCCTATGTCGAAGAAGATGTGCGTAACGTCTTCTCACAGGGAAAAGCCGCCTTTGCTTCGAACTGGAACTACATGTTCGACCTGGTCAATTTCCAGCCTGATCAATCCCAGGTCACCGGACAGGTGAACATGGCTTTGATGCCCGCTTTTGCCGGCGGCGGCGTGGAGAGCGCCACGATCGACGGCTCGATGGGCTTTTCGGTTGCTGCCACCTCTGCGCATCCCGATCAAGCCTGGGCGTATGTCGAATATCTGACCTCGCAGGCGGTTCAGGAAAAGTATTCCGAGCATATGCTGCCGATTTGGGAGGTCAGCTTCGAAGGCGCCAGCGGCGAGAAACTTGCTAACATGAGCGATGTTACCAAGGTGACCGTGCCCATGTTCAAGGAGCAATTCCCCTTCTCACATGTTCGCCCGAAGGTGCCTTTCTATCCGGAGGCCTCCAAAGCCTTACAGCTTGCCCTGCAAGAGGCGCTGACAAAATTGAAGACGCCTCAGCAGGCGCTTGACGACGCAGCCGCCAAGTGGCTCCAGTTGATGAAGTAACGCTCAAAGGCTGTTATTCCAGGACCTGAGAGGTTTCGAAGACCTCTCAGGTCTCTCAATTATCTCCAGATGGATCGAAGATGTCTCTCAGCCGTCGCGAAAACCTGATCGGTCTTTTGTTTATCTTGCCGGCGATGATCGTCATCCTTGGCGTCACGCTCCAGCCGGTTGTGAGCACGTTCTACCTCAGCTTCTTTGACGCGAGCTTGAGCAAGCTCACTGAAAACGTTTTTATTGGGTTTGAAAACTACCTGAATCTGCTGGGCGATAAAGTATTCTGGGTCACGATCCAGCGCACGATCTACTTCACCCTGGTTTCAGTCGGGCTGGAGTTGCTGCTGGGGCTGGGCATCGCTCAATTGATCCATTCGCGGCCGTTTGGATGGCGGTTCTTGCGCATCAGCCTGATCATCCCCTGGGCCGTCCCGACCATTGTAAACGGGACGATGTGGCGCTGGATCTATAACGCAGATTATGGGGCGCTAAATGGCCTCTTGTACCAGCTTGGGCTGATCGATCATTATGTTGCCTGGCTCACCCAACCGCGCACGGCGATGAACCTGGTGATCCTGGCAGATGTCTGGCACAGCGTCCCCTTTATCGCTCTGATTCTTCAGGCTGCGCTGGCGACGCTGCCGGTAGAGTTGGAAGAAGCTGCGGCGGTTGACGGCGCCAACGCATGGCAGCGTTTCGCTTTGATCCGCCTGCCGATGCTTCGCTCGGCCGTCCTGGTCGCCCTGGTGATCCGCACAGTGGAAGCCTTCCGGGTGTTCGACATCATCTACGTGATCACAAATGGCGGGCCGGCTTTTGGAACCACGACCATCTCGTTCTTGACTTATCTGGAGACCTTCAGCTTTGGTCATGTGGGGCGGGGCGCCGCTCTTTCATTCCTGATCTCTCTGTTCACCCTGGTCATGGCAATTATTTACATTCGCTTCCTTTATCGACCGGAGGAGCGCGCGCTATGAGACACCGCCGGAACAAGCTCTTGCTGTTTGCGTTGACGATACCGGTCTGGTTATTCATCTACCTGCCGGTTGCCTGGTTGATCATCTCCTCAATTTCGACCCGCGCCGAGCTGCTTTCCACGCCGATCCATTGGATCCCGCAAAACCCGACGCTCAAAAACTATATCGACATCCTGACCCCCGGCACGGCGACCTCTGAAGTGGCGAAAACGTTCACGATCACCGTGCGCAACTCGCTCCTGGTGGCAAGCTCTGTGACCGTGATCTCGCTCCTGGTGGGATCACTGGCTGCGTACGCGCTTTCACGCATCCGGGTGCGCTTTCGCAGCGGCGTTCTAATCGGCATTATGGGCACCCGCATGATCCCAGAAGTCTCGCTGGTGATCCCGTTGTATATCATTGCCGTAAAAGTGGGGCTTTACAACACGCCTTCGGTGCTGATCCTGACTTACCTTAGCTTCGCGCTTCCCTTTGCGATATGGCTGCTGGTCTCTTTCTTTGATACCATTCCGATTGAGCTGGAGGATGCCGCGAGGATCGACGGGGCTTCGCATCTGCGTACTCTCTTTGCGGTTATCCTGCCGATCTCTTTGCCTGGGCTTGTGTCCACCGCGCTATTCATCTTCCTCACCGCCTGGGACGAATTCTTCTTTGCCTTGCTCTTCACCAGCACGGTAGCCGCAAAGACCGTGCCGGTGGCGATCGCCGAGTTTGCGGGGCGCTATGTGGTCGATGTGGGCGGTATGATGGCGGGCGGCGTCATCGCCGCGATCCCGCCCGTGCTGTTATCCTTGCTCTTCTCGCGCTATATCGTCAGCGGTCTGACGGCTGGAGCGGTGAAAGGTTGATGATTGCCGGTTATGTCTGATCACAAAACTGCCAAATTGGATCCTTCAAGCGAATATGTCATCGGGATCGACCTGGGGGGGACGCGCGTCGGCATGGGCGCTTTCACGCCGGATGGTGAACGAATCGACTACCTGGAAGAGGCTATCCGTTCGGAAGAAGGCCCGCAGGCGGGCTTGAAACGCATTGCAGCGCTGGTTGAAAGCCTGGTGAATAAACCCGCGCTGCGCCAGCGGCGCCTGCTCGGTCTGGGCGTCGGCTCCACCGGGCCCACCGACTCGCAGCGCGGCCTGTTGGTCAATCCCGGCACGATGCCTGGCTGGATCAACGTCCCGCTTATCCCCTTCCTGCAGGACCGTTTTGGCTTGCCCGCCTGCCTGGAGAACGACGCGGATGCGGCCGCGCTGGGAGAGTATTGGCAGGGGGCGGGAAAACCCCTGCACCCCGAGGATAAACCTGTCCGGAGGCTCTACGCCATCACCGTCGGGACTGGCATCGGCACGTCTTTCATCCTGGACGGTCAGGTGGTGCGCGGCGCCGACGGCTTCCACCCCGAAGGCGGGCACCAGCTCCTGGACCCCTCGGGGCCGCAATGCTATTGCGGCGGGCGCGGCTGTTGGGAAAGCTTGAGCAGCGGCACTGCGATTGGACGGGCAGCGCGCCAGGCGATCGAGAAAAACCCGCAGGCCGGGGGCAGGCTGTTGGCGTTGGCGGGCGGCGAGCTGGAGCGGGTGGACGCTGTCCTGACGGCAGAGGCTGCCCGCGGCGGCGACCCGCTGGCGATGCAGGTGTTCGAGCGGTCTGCCCAGGCGTTTGCGCATGGGGTCTTTAACATCCTGATGCTCTTCTTCCCCGAGTTGATCGTCTTAAGCGGCGGCGTGATGCGCTCGGGCGACCTGTTCGAGCCGGCGCTCGAGGCCATGCTGCAGGGGGTATCTGGATATCTGCCGGTCGAGCGCGTGCGTATCTTGCCCGCAAAGCTGGGCTATCTGGCTG
>JADYYC010000247.1 GCA_020853835.1 Anaerolineales bacterium | reverse complement strand
TCTCAAGCGGGGGCATCTCGACCAGGCAGCGTTCGAAGGCAAATTCGCAGCGCGGCGCAAAGGGACAGCCGTGCGGCGCGACCAGCAGGTTGGGCGGCGCCCCGGGGATCGATTTCAGGCGCACATAACGGCTCTCGTCCACGCGCGGCAGCGCCGCCAGCAGCGAGAGCGTGTAGGGGTGCAGCGGCTGCTCGTAGATGTTGTCCACGGGGGCCTCTTCGATGATAAACCCGGCGTACATGACCGCCACCCGCTCCGCCAGCCCCGCCACCACGCCCAGGTCGTGCGTGATCCAGATGATCGCCATACCCAGCTCGTCGCGCAATCGCTCGACCAGCTCGACGATCTGAGCCTGGATGGTGACGTCCAGCGCGGTGGTCGGTTCGTCGGCGATGAGCAGGCTCGGGGCGCACGCCAGGGCCATGGCGATCATGGCGCGCTGGCGCATCCCGCCCGAAAATTCGTGCGGGTAAGAGCGCACCCGCCGGGCTGCGTCGGGGATGCCGACCTGTTCGAGCAGTTCGACCGAGCGCTGGCGCGCCATCTGCTCGTCCATCCCCAGGTGTGTGCGCAGCGGCTCGCTCAACTGGCGCTCGATGGTGAGCACCGGGTTGAGGGCGGTCATCGGGTCTTGAAACACCATGGCGATCTCGCGCCCGCGCAGGCTCTCCATCTCTTTCTCGGACAGCTTGAGCAGGTCGCGGCCGTGGTAATACACCTCGCCGCTGGCGATCTCCCCCGGCGGGATCGGGATCAGACCCATGACGGACATCATCGAGACCGATTTGCCGCACCCGCTCTCTCCCACGATTGCCAGAGTTTCGCACTCGTGCAGCTTGAAAGAGATGCCGTTCACGGCGTGGACGGTGCCTTCGGCGATGTGAAAACGGGTGCGCAGGTCTTTGACCTCGATGAGCAGGTTGTGCTGCGAGCGCGAGGCGCGGTTGTTTGCGCCTGGAAAGTGGTGAGGGTTGTGTTTTTCGGTCATCGGATTGGCTCAGGCCGACCGGCTGCGCGGGTCGAGGGCGTCGCGCAGGCCGTCGCCCAGGAAGTTGATGCTCAGCACGGTCAGCGCGATCAGCATGCCGGGGAAGAACCACAGCCACCAGGCGCTCTCGATGTAGTTGTAAGCGCCTTCGAGCATGTTGCCCCAGGTGGCGGTCGGCGGGCGCACGCCCAGCCCCAGGAAGCTGATGTAGGCTTCGGCGGTGATGGCGTTGGCGACCCCGAGCGTGGCGGCGACGATGATGGGCGCCATGCTGTTTGGCAGGATGTGGCGGAAGATGATCTCGAACGTGGGCGTGCCGGTGGCGCGGGCGGCCAGGACGAAGTCGTTCTCCTTGAGAGAGAGGAACTGGGCGCGCACAATGCGCGCCAGGTAGGGCCAGCTCGTCAGCCCGATGATCAGGATGATCACCACCACGCTCCCGCTCAGGGTGCGCCCGAGCACGTGGATGTTGGGCAGCGAGCCGCCAAAGAACTTTGCCATCACCAGCAGCAGGAAGATCTGCGGGATGACGATGATCGCCTCGGTGATGCGCATCAAGAGGCTGTCGAGGCGCCCGCCAAAGAAGCCCGCCGCGGCGCCGATCAAGACGCCCATGATCACCTCGACCAGCATGGCGGTCATGCCGATCAGCATCGAAATCTGCCCACCGTAAATGGTGCGCGCCAGGATGTCGCGGCCGATGGTGTCGGTCCCGAACGGGTGGGCGAGCGAGGGGGATTGCAGGCGCGCCCCGGTTTCGGTGCGGTTGGCGTCGGCTTCGGTGAAGAAGAGCATCCCGCCAAACGAGTACAGGATGAGCAGGATCAGCGTCACCCCGCCAAAGATCGCCATTTTGTGACGGCGGAAGCGCCGCCAGGTGAGCTCTCCCAGAGAGAGCGGCGGGGTTTCCAGCTCGTCTGGCGTTAGCAGGCCGATGCCTTTGCTTGGGTTGATGGTCGATTCCATGTTTTACCCGGCCCGTTCTACTTGTAGCGGATGCGCGGATCCAGCCAGGCGTAAAGCACGTCGGCGATGATCTGGAACAGGATGACCGCCACGGCGATCATCATGAGCAAGCCCATCACGACCGGCGTGTCGCCGCGCGAGACATGATCCAGGAAGAGCCGCCCCGTGCCGGGCCAGGCGAAGATGCGCTCGGTCACGACCGCCCCGCCCAGCAGGAACGGCAGGTCGAGGGCGACTACGGTCACGATCGGCAGGGCGGCGTTCTTCAAGGCGTGGATGTAGACGATCTGCGGGCGCGGCAGGCCCTTTGCTTTGGCGGTGCGCACGTAATCCTGGTTCAGGGCTTCGAGCATGGCGCTGCGGATGTAGCGGCTGTAAGCCGCAAAAAAACCAAAGGAGAGCGTGGCGACCGGCAGCACCATGTGCCAGGCGACCTGGCTGGGCGTCTTGCCCACCTGGGGATCGAACATGCCCACGGTGGGCAGGTAGGGCAGCCCCCAGCGCTTGAAGTTGACCGCAAAGATGTACATCACGATCAGGGCGAAGAAGAAGACCGGCAGGGAGTAAAGAAAGAAGGTGACCGCGGTGATGGCGTTGTCCAGGACGGAGTACTGGTGCAGGGCGGAGTAGATGCCGATGAGCAGGGCGCCGACGATGATCACCAGCTCGGCGGTGAGCATGAGCAGGAGCGTGTTTACCAGGCGGTCGCCGATCACCTTGACCACCGGAACGCCGCGGTTGACGAGCGAGGTGCCGAAATCGCCGCGCAGGATGCCCTGGCGCCGACCCGCAGATTCGGGGACGCCGTCGCCGTCCAGGTCTATCTTCGTCCAGTCGTTGCCGACGAGCCAGTACAGGTACTGGACGTAGATCGGCTTGTCCAGCCCGAGCTGGCGGGTGAGCCGGGCGCGCTCGGATGAGCGCGTCACGGTGCGTCCGCCCATGGTTGCCAGCGGGTCTCCCATGTTCTGCATCATCACAAACAACACCACGCTGATGATGAACAGCAGGGGAATGGCCTGAAGCAGCCGCCGGATGATGTATCGGGTCATACCTGCCTCTCAGAGCGTTCAGGTAAGATGGGCTGGAGGCCTATGGCGAGCCGCGCCAGGCCTCCAGCCGTGTCAAGACGATGTCTTACTTGAATTCCCACTCGAAGATGTTGAAGAACGGCATCACGCCGGAGATGCGGACGTTGGCGAGCTTATCGCTAATTCCGAACAGGTCGGGGTCCTGCCAGATGCCAAGCCAGTAGACCTTGTCGTAGATCATCTTGCTGATCTGGTGGAAGGTCGCCCGGCGGGCGGCGTCGTCCACCTGGGTCGCCTGGAGCAGGAACAGCGCGTCGAGCTCCTCGTCGCAGTAGGCGGACCAGTTCACGCCGGCCGGAGAATCGTCGGAGGGGATCTCCGAGCACAGCCAGTCGGCGGTGTCGGGGTCGGGATAGCCGGTGACCACGTTGGAGTACTCGTACATATCGAGCTGACCGGTCGCGGCCGGGCCGCCCTCTCCATAGCCGGAGAAGAAGATGTCGTAATCGAAGTTTTGCAGCTCGGTTTTGATCCCCACTTCGGCAAGCTCCTGCTGGAAGACGGCCTGGGTGTCCTGGCGGATCTCGCGCGTGGTGGTGCCATAGGTCAATTCGAGCGCCACGCCGTCCTTGTCGCGCACGCCGTCGCCGTCGGAATCGATCCAGCCAGCCTCGTCGAGGAGCTGTTTGGCTTTTTCGGGGTCGTAGGGGTAGGGCTGAAGGGACGGATCGACGTAGGGGGTGTTGTCCCACAGGGTGGCGGCGGGCACGGTCAGCCCCAGCAGCAGGTCTTCGGTCAGTTTCTGGCGGTTGGTGGCGTAAGCGAGCGCTTTGCGCACGTTCACGTCGCGCAGCGCCGGGTGAGATTTTTCGGGGTCGAGGTAGAAATAGAAGCCTTCGTTGTAACCCGAGAAGCTTTTGATGATGTTGACGCCGGCGGCCTCGAGCTCGGGCACGTCGGAGTAGGCGAAGAACGTGCCCACGTCGCCTTCGCCCGCCTTTAGAGCGGCGATCTGCGAGGCGTCATCGGGGACGAAGCGCACAAAGATCTCGCCTATTTTGGCTTTCCCGAGCCAGAAGTTGTCGTTGGCGACAAAGCGGGCAAAGCTGCCCGATTCCCACTCCGAGAAATTGAAGGGGCCGCAGCCGACGGTGGGATTGCGGTTCCACCCGGCGTTGTCGATCGTCCCGTCCGCGTCAAAGACCGGCTGCAGGATGTGCTTGGGCAGCAGGCCGCGCCAGAACGTGCCGATCCAGGCGGCATAGGGCTCCTCGAAGGTCACTACTACGGTCTGCGGGTCGGGGGCTTCGATGCTCTTGACCAGGTCGTACGGGCTGACCTGAGCGACCGTGTTGGCGGGGTTGATCACCATCTCATAGGTGAAGACGAAGTCATCGGCGGTCAGGGGCGTGCCATCGGACCAGACCAGGTCGTCGCGCAGCTTGAAGGTGAGCACGCGCCCGCCTTCGGTGATGCCGCCGTTATCGATGCTGGGCATCTCGCTTACCAGGATCGGCACCGGGGCGGTGGCTTCGTCGAAGGTCCAGGCCCAGCAGTTCCAGAACGACTGGGTGATCTGCGAGAACCACATGTTCGTGTAGTAGGGGTTCAGGGTGTCAAACTCCTGAGTGAAGATCATGGTCAGGACGGGGCGTTCTGCCGGCGGCTCGGCAGGGGGTTCGGTGGCTTCGGGAGCGGCGGGCGGCTCGGTCGCCGGAGCAGCCGGCGGTTCGGTAGCCGGGGCGGCGGGCGGCTGGGTGGCTTCGGGCGCAGCCGGGGCCGTGGTCGGTTGGGGCGCCGGGGCGCAGCCCGCCAGCGCCAGGCTGAGGATCACAAACAAGAACAGAAAGGTTTGGGCGATTCTTTTCGAAAACATCAGTTCTCCTCCTTGCAGGTAAAAAATTGTTGGTTTATTGGGTTTTTCTTGGAAACGAAACTGCCAGACACACCGGCGTCTGGATGTATAATATCGCTCGCGCCTGCCTCCTTAATCCTTTATTATATATATAAAACCGGAGAAGTAAAGCAAACAGTGGAAAAACATCTGGCCGAGTTTTTTAAAGGCGCTCGGGCGATGCTCCCCGTCCTGGTGGGGGTCATCCCTTTTGCGATGATCTACGCGGTGCTCGCGCTCGACGCGGGCCTGACGCCGGGCCAATCGCAGGCGATGTCGGCGATCGTGTTCGCCGGTTCGGCGCAGATCGTGATGACCCAGCTCGTCCGGCTCGACACGCCGGGGCTGGTGATTATCCTCACGGTCGGGATCATCAACCTGCGCCACGTGCTTTACAGCGCCTCGATGGCGCCATACCTCCAGCCCTTGAAGCGCGGCTGGAAATGGCTCCTGGCGTACCTGCTCACCGACGAAGCCTACGTGGTGACGGCGGTCTACTATCAGAACAGCGAGCCGGTCTACAGCGAGAGCCGGGCCGGGCAGGGAGGGGCGCCCGCCGGTGAGGCAGGGAACGACATCCGCTACTGGTTTCTGTTCGGGGCCGGGTTCTCGCTGTGGCTCTCCTGGCAGCTCAGCACGGCGGCCGGCATCTTTCTGGGGGCGGTGCTGCCGACCTCCTGGTCGCTCGATTTTACGCTCGCCCTGACCTTTATCGCCCTGGTCGTGCCAAACCTGAGGGATCGCGCCTCGGTCGCGGCGGCCCTGGCGGCCGGGCTGATCGCGGTGCTCGCCTTCAACCTGCCCTACAAACTTGGATTAATGATCGCCATGCTGGCCGGGATCGGGCTGGGGCTCTGGGTGGAGGGGCGGGAATGAGCGTCTGGCTGGTTTTCCTGTTCTCGGGTCTGATCACCTATGCCATCCGGCTCTCGTTTATCGTGCTGGTGGATCACAAGCGCATGGCGCCCTGGCTGCGGCGGGCGCTGCGCTTCATCCCGCCCGCGGTGCTGACCGCGATCATCTTTCCCGAACTGTTGCTGCGGGACGGGGCGCTGTTTGTCTCGCATGAAAACGCGCGCCTGCTGGCGGGGCTGCTGGCGGCGCTGGTGGCCTGGCGCACGCGCAGCGCGCTGCTCACGATCGCGGTCGGGATGCTCGCGCTATGGCTGATCCAGTGGCTGCTCTGAGTCGTCGGGCGGGTTTATTTCGATCATTTGTGCTATAATTTAAAGTGATGAATGCCATGGAGCACAACCTGACGGCTGACCAGCAAGTCGTCCTGGACCAGATGGAGGGCCGTACCTGGCTGGAAGGCCCGGCAGGGACGGGCAAGACTACCGCCGCGGTGGCGCACATGCTAGGGCTGCTCGAGCGCGGCGTTCCGGGCGATTCGATCCTGGTTTTCGTCCCGCAGCGCACCCTGGCGATCCCCTTCGAGCGGGCGCTGCGCAGCCCGCAGGCCGCGCCCGGCGGGCAGGTCGCCTTGCTCACGCTGGGCGGGCTGGCGCGCCGCATGGTGGACCTGTTCTGGCCCCTCGCGGCCGAGCGTGCCGGTTTCGCCTCGCCCGACGAGCCTCCGGTCTTCCTCACCATCGAGACGGCCCAGTATTACATGGCCCACCTGGCGCGCCCGCTCATCGAGGAGCAGCGCCTTTTTGACTCGGTCAGCCTGGATCGCAATCGCCTCTACAGCCAGGTGCTGGACAACCTCAACAAAGCCGCCGTGGTCGGTTACGACCCGGCCGAGATCGGGGCGCGCCTGAAGCGCGCCTGGAGCGGCGAGCCGGCGCAGCTGCACGTCTACGACGACGTGCAGACCTGCGCGGCGGCGTTCCGGGCCTTCTGCCTCAGACACAACCTGCTCGATTTCTCGCTCCAGGTGGAGGTGTTCCGGGA
>JADYYC010000246.1 GCA_020853835.1 Anaerolineales bacterium | reverse complement strand
GTCAAGGGCTACCGTACCCCCATGGCTTCCTGTGCCCTATCCGTCAGCCAGGGCATGGAGGTCACGACCGAGAACCCAGCCCTGGCAGAATCGCGCCGTGCCATCCTTGAACTGCTCCTTTCCAACTATTACGATCAAGGATACGAAAACAGTCTGGGCGAAGCCAACGAATTGTTTCATTGGGCAAAGCACTATCACATCGATCTCGACAAAGCGATGGCTAAAGCGCCGCGTTATCAGGTCGATAGCGATCCGAACCCTTTCGTCTGGGTCGATATGAACAAGTGCATCCTCTGCACGCGCTGTATTCGCGCCTGCGCCGAGGTACAGGGCCGTTTTGTCTGGCGCCTGGTCGAGCGCGGCTTTGATACGCGCGTGGTCGCCGGCGCCGATACGACCATGCTGGACGCCCGCTGCGAGTCGTGCGGCGCGTGCGTGGCCTATTGCCCCACCGGGGCGCTGAACAACAAAATGTCCGTTCACCTCGGCGTGGCGGATCGCAAAGTGACCACGACATGCACCTATTGCGGCGTGGGCTGCCAGCTTGACCTGAACGTCAAAGACGATAAGGTCATCCGCGTCACGTCTAATCCAATGGCCCCCGTGAACGGAATGCACATGTGCGTGAAGGGGCGGTACGGCTACGACTTCATCCACCACGAAGAGCGGTTGACCCACCCGCGGGTGCGGAAATACCTGTTAGACGGCACGCCGCGCCCCAAAGATCGTGGAGAATGGGTCACGGTGGATTGGGACACCGCCTTGAGGATCGCCGCAGATAAGATCCGTGAGGTACGCGATACCCACGGCGGTGACCGCATCGGCGTTCTCGCCTCCGCCAAGTGCCTTAACGAAGAAAACTATTTGCTCAACAAGTTTGCGCGCCAGGTCGTCGGGACGAATAATATCGACCACTGCGCCCGTCTCTGACACTCCAGCACGGTGGCCGGTCTGGCCGCTTCCTATGGCTCGGGCGCGATGACCAATACGATGCAGGACGTCGTCTCCAACGCCAAATCGATGCTCATCATCGGCTCGAATACAACTGAGCAGCATCCGGTTTTTGGCACCATGATCCGTCAGGCGGTGCTCAAGCGCGGGGTCAAGCTGATCGTCGCCGACCCGCGCAAGATCGACATCACTGAGTTTGCCACGCTCCATTTACGGCCCAAGTCTGGCACGGATATCCTGTTGATCAACGGCTTGATGTACATCATCCTCGAAAAGGGTTGGGAAGACAAGGAATTTATCGCCAACCGCACCGAAGGTTTTGATGAGTTTCGCGCCTCTATTGAACAGTATCCGCCGCAAAAAGTATCCGAACTCACCCGCATCCCGGTTGAAAAACTCTACGAAGCGGCGGAGATCCTCGCCACGCAAAAACCGATGGCGGTCATGTGGGCTATGGGGATCACCCAGCACATCGTCGGCGTGCGCAACGTGATGGATCTGGCGAACCTGCAAATGCTGCTGGGGAATATCGGCGTCCCTGGCGGGGGCGTCAACCCGCTCAGAGGCCAGAACAACGTGCAGGGCGCTTGCGATATGGGCGGGCTGCCAAACGTTTATCCGGGTTATCAGAACGTCGCCGCCGAAGCCGCGCAGGAGAAATTTGCCACAGCCTGGGGCGCTTCGATGTCTCCCACCGTGGGGATGACCGTGACCGAGATGATGCCGGGCATCCAAGAAGGTAAAACCCGCCTGCTCTACATCGTGGGCGAAGATCCCGTGATGAGCGATCCAAACAGCAACCACATCCGCGAGTGCCTGGAAGAGTGCGAAATGGTGATCCTCCAGGAAATCTTCCCCACCGAGACGCTGCCATATGCGGACATCGTGCTCCCCGGCGTGAGCTTCGCGGAGAAATCGGGGACGTTTACAAACACCGAGCGGCGTATCCAGCTCGTGCGCAAAGCCATTCCTGCCCCCGGAGAAGCGCGGGAAGACTGGCAGATCGTCGCCGACCTGGCGCGCCGGGTGCTCTCCAGCGGCGACCGCCAGGTGGCCGCCGCTCCTCACTCCGCCTGGGATTACACAAGCACAGCCCAGGTGATGGACGAACTGGCCGCGCTGACACCCAGCTACGCCGGCGTATCACATGCCCGCCTCGAGACGGACACAGGCCTGCATTGGCCTGTCAAGGACGCCCAACACCCTGGCACGCCCATCTTGCACGTCGGCCAGTTCACGCGCGGCAAGGGCAAATTCACGCCGATCGACTACGTTCCACCAGCCGAGCTCCCTGATGACGCCTACCCCATGCTCCTCAATACGGGCCGCGTGCTTTATCACTGGCATGGCGGCGAAATGACGCGCCGGACCCAGGGCTTGATGAAAATATATGACGAGGCAAAAATCGAGGTCAACCCTGAAGATGCGGAAAAACTGGGTCTAAATGGAAAGAGGCGCGTCCGTGTCAGCTCTCGCCGGGGCAGCATCGAAGCCGAAGCCTGGATCACCGACCGGGTCCCGCCCGGCATGGTGTTCTCGAACTTTCACTTCCCCGAAGCCTCAGCTAACGAATTGACCATAGACGCCCTGGATCCTGTGGCAAAAATCCCGGCTTACAAGATCTGCGCAGTCCGGGTCGAAGCGCTGAACTAGGCTTTCAATTTAGTCAGTCAAAACAGGTATCTGCAATTTTGTAGATACCTGTTTTAATTGCATAATTTCTGTTATACTCATCATAGATTTCGGAAAGATGCGTTGTCCACAATTATCGGCTTTTATCACAGGAAAAAACGCATGATGTCGAAACTCAGATTTCTCGCAACTGCAATGATCTTGTCGGTGTTGTTGAGCGCCTGTTACAACGCCCCCCAAACGCCTGAAATTCCAGGTCTGGCAAATACGCTCGCGGTGCGCACCCTGGTTGCCCAACAGGGTGTGAGTTATTTTGCGACCTCGACCCCTTCTCCGGAACCGGCTCTTGCGGCTGTATTTGACGAAGCGGAACTCAGCAATTATTATGCCGAGCTCGAATCTCAACCAACGCCGACCCCGGTTCCTTCTCTGACGCCCATCGGTCAAAACCTGGAATCCTATCAATTTGCCGATGTATGCAATAACAAAGCTCAGTTTGTCAGAGACGTGACCTTCTCGGACCTGAGCGAGGTCAAGCCCGGACAGAGGTTCACCAAAGTCTGGCAGATGCTCAACAGCGGGACGTGCGACTGGAATCCGAAGTATTCGATCGTCTTTTCCTATGGCGACCGGATGGGAGGCCTGACGCCGAAACCGATCGGCGTCAAGGTGTCTCCTGGTGAGATGATTGAAATCGCCATCGACCTGGTTGCCCCCACCAATACGGGTGTCTATCAAGGCAACTGGTTGTTTCAGGACGATGCCGGCGAACAATTTGGCACCAGTTCTGGGCCAAACAACTTCTTTTGGGTTTCAATTGCCGTAGGGCGCGTAAAAGGTATCGGAGGGTTTGGCCCGATATTTGGCAACTGCGGCGGCGGGGGTTGAAAGAAATAGCTGGCTGGCGTGTATCGCCGGCGACTAAAACTGGTAGTGAAGGATTAATGGATGAATCGAATAATTCTTTTATTGGTGTGTGTGTTCTTGTTAAGCGCCTGCGCAGCTCCCGATCAAGCCGATGTCAGCGCCCTCCAGGCAAATACAACCCCATCTCCCGCTAACCCGGCCACCCCGACAAATTCTCCGTTTCCAACCCTCACGGAAGCGCTGCCCCCTACTTCGACCTTTACCGAAAAGCCGCCTGCAACCGAAGCCGCGACTGTCACGCCCACGCCCACCTCGACGATCCAGGTCTGCACCAACCAGGCGCAATTTGTGCGCCATTTATCCGTCTCCGATAACACAAAGCTCCAGCCTGGGGTATACTTCGCCAAGGTCTGGCGCATAAAAAATATCGGTACGTGTACCTGGACAACCGATTACGCCTTTGTCTTTCAAAGCGGCGCCAGTTTCAACTCCACTTCTGAGACACCGCTCAATCATGAAGTGAAGCCGGGCGAAACGATCGACATTCAAGTGGCTCTTGTCACGCCGATGCAACCCGATACTTATACCGGTCATTGGATGTTAAAAGACCCTTTCGGTAACATGTTTGGCGCCGGCGATGCCGCAAACCAACCCTTCTCTGCGATCGTGGTTGTAGAGCCAATCAAGGTGAACGAGCGCAGGGAAACATTTGCCTGCGGCTGATAACCCACCATCTGGCGCGTCGCGCCAGTCAGCGAGTGATACGATGACTTCGAGAACCCTCTTGCGCCAGTATTTGGCGTTGAGCGTGCTTTTTTTAATAGCCGTGTCCGGTTGTGCATCAAATGGGACAAATTCTCCCCCCGGACAGACAACCTTTACCCCGGTTGTCGTCCGTATCCTCAACTTAGATGCGGGGAACCTGTCAACTGAAGCGGCCCAGGAATCACGATCAACTGCGACGCCAACTGTTGTCGCGCTTCTCCCACCCACCAATACCCCCTCTGTCAACCTGTCTGAGACATCCCCGGGCGCGGCTTCGCCCACCCCTTCATGCACCAACAAGGCTGAATTAATAAGCCACCTGTCGATCTCCGATAACACGATGCTCAAGGGAGGCCAGGCATTTGCGAAGATCTGGCTGATCAAGAACGTTGGCACGTGTACCTGGACCGATGCCTATGCGCTGCGTTTCTTTTCGGGGGACAAAATGAACGGGCCCGACCAAGTTGAGCTGCCGCAGCAGGTCAGCCCCGGAGAAACCGTGGAGATTCACCTAAACCTCGTCGCGCCAGCCGATACGAGCGCCTCGAGCAGCAACTGGGTCCTGAGCGACCCCCAGGGCACCCTGTTCGGTTTTGGAGCCAATGGCGACCAGCCGATCTCCGTGATCATCCAAATCAAACCAACGCCAAAGCCCACATCGGGCTGAGCACACTGCGCCAATGACTGATTCGTGAAATCAGTTTTACAGACAAAAAGTTTTTTACAAAAATTTTCCCAACTACCCCTTGCAGTTGGGAAGATTTTTGTCTATACTAAGATTAATCAGAACGGGAGGGTTTTGGAGGATCTATGAACACACAAAACACGCGCCTGGCGCTCATTTCGATGATTTCGCTGCTGGTGATCATTGCCTGTGGGGTATCTGCTGGCCCCAGCGCTCCGAGTGCGCCGGGCGCCGCTGAAACCCTGGCCGAGCGCACCCTGGTCGTCATGCGCACTTCTGCCGCGCTGTCTGCGACGCCCACCTTTTCGCCCGCGCCCCCCACCGACACTCCGGTACCCTCGGATACGCCAACTATCACCAATACGCCGACCGAGACGAACACCCCAATTCCGATGCTCACGGCTATCCCAACCCACACGCCACAGCCTACGGACACCGCCACACTGATACCATCGGTCACCCCCTGGATACCTGGCGGCGGTGGCGGCGGCGGAGGCGGCGGAGGGGGCAAACCGGCCGTACCATGCCTTGCAGCCCGGCTCATCCGCCACATCACTATCCCAGACGGGCAATGGCTGCCCACCAACCAGACTTTTGAAAAGGTCTGGCGCATTCAAAACACAGGCTCTTGTACCTGGAATCGAAACGTCGTCTTCCGTCCGGTTCGCAACTCCGATCCGTTGTTCGGCACTCGGGTCGAGATAGACCAGCGCGTCCGGCCGGGAGACACGATCGATCTCGACGTTGAATTGAAAACCCCCAGCACAGAGGGCAGTTTTACCAGTGAGTGGGTTTTCATCGCCGACAAGGAGCGCTTTGGAAACGATGGCTCTAAGCCATTCGAGGTCAGCGTCAACGTGTCCAATTCGCCTCCAACCGTGAAATATGACTTTGCTTCGAGGGGTTGTACCGCCCAATATCAAAGCAACGCGCGCCTGGTTCGCAACCGGATCCGCGTCGAAAATAGCGCGGTGACCAACCTCCGCTGTGGGAACAAACCGGGCAACCCGCTGGGTTTCGTCCGCCCGCTGAACAACCCAAAAATGGAATCGGGTGAAATCACCGGGTTCACCGGCCTGTGGACCATCCCACCCAGGGCGCCGGGCGGGATCATCCAGGGGTTCTTCCCCGCCATGATCGTTTTCAGCGGCGACCATTTTGTGGCTCAGATCGGCTGCCTCAGCGGCGCCAATAACTGCGATGTCACTTTCGAACTGCGCTACCGGGTGATCACACCGCCAAACCATAACGTTACGGAGGATTCCGTAACCTACAACAAAACCTATACCGGTACCCTGACCGATATAAACCTCGACCTGGCTAGCCTGGGCTTAAGCGGCAGGTATGTCTCGTTTATTTTCAGAGTACAGGCTAACAACAATTCCAATGAAAACCAGGCGGTTTGGGTCGGGCCGCGCATCGTTCATTAATGCAGATCATTCTTATTCCCCTCCTCGATGGGAATCCTTTCCTTTGACAGGCAGAACCCGCAGGGGTCCTGCCTGTTCATGGATTGGCTGCCGCCCCATCCTAAGTTCGTCCGCTGGCGTGCTGCCTGCACGAGGTCGCCATAATGAGACACCTACCCCTCACCGGCCCGCTCGCAGATACGCACGAGAAAAATCCTAAATAACCCGTCTTCGAATAAATATCCCGAACATGCAGACAGCCAGATCGCTCAACAGACTGGAACTAACGTTTATAGCATTAAAGTACCCAAACTATCGCCTGTGGTTTATCGGCCAGATCGTTTCGTTGTTTGGCACCTGGATGCAGAGCACCACGGAGGGTTTTCTAGTTTATGAGCTCACCCACTCCCCGGCTTTTCTTGGGTATGTTGGCTTTGCCGCCGGGATGCCAAGCTGGATCTTCATGCTCATCGGCGGCGTGATGACCGACCGGGTGCCGCGCCGCAGCCTGCTTATCGTCACCCAATCGGTTATGATGATCCTGGCGTTTATCATGGCCGGGCTGAACTTCAGCGGGGTTGTCCGCCCCTGGCACATTATCGTTCTGGCGTTTATCCTGGGAATAACCAATGCGTTCGACGCACCCGCCCGCCTCGCGCTTGCGCCCGAGCTGGTCGACCGGGACGATCTCACCAACGCCATCGCGCTGAACGGGATGATGTTCAACACCGCCGCGATCGTTGGGCCGGCCGCGGCCGGGTTGGTCTATGCCGCGGTGGGGCCGGCCTGGTGCTTCACCATCAACGGGTTGAGCTTCACGGCGGTCATCGCCTCGCTCTGGCTTATGAAACTCCCTGAATTCGCCCCTAAATCAAGCAACCGATCCGCAATCGCTGAACTGCGCGAGGGGATTCGCTATACGATCCAGTCGAAACCGATTCGAACGGTCATCGCCATAGTGGGCGTCACTGGCATGTTCGGGTTTGCGTTTGTCACCTTGCTCCCGGCCTGGGCAGTAGAAGTTCTGGGAGGCGACGCCGCCACAAATGGCCTGCTGAATTCCGCCAGGGGTTTTGGCGCGTTGATTGGAGCCCTTTCAATCGCCGCGCTAGGCAGGTTCAACTACCGCGGGAAGCTGATGACCATCGGCACCTTCATGTTTCCCCTGATCCTGCTGGGCTTTTCCTTCATCCGGCAGGTACCATTCGCTTTAATCACGTTGTGCGGGGCAGGAGCGGCGCTAATGCTGATCATGAACCTGGCAAATGCCGTCGTTCAAACCTATGTCGCCGATGAATTTCGCGGCAGGGTGATGAGCATTTTCAGCCTCGTCTTCTTCGGATTGATACCGGTCGGGTCATTGCTGCTCGGCCAGATCGCCGACCATACGTCCGAACCGACCGCGCTGGTCTTTTCCTGTCTGGTGCTGTTGTTATTTGCAGCCTTGATCGCCATCTTTGCGCCGATAATCCGCCACATTGAGTGAAGGAGGCTTATCAATGAGCATATCCAGCTCTATCTTGCGCCCCATTATAAGGCTGATGGCCTGGTCACGTCTCCCTAAGATCGACGGGCACATCAAGATCTCCGGTCTGGATGGCCCGGTCGAGATTTTACGCGACCGCTGGGGCGTTCCCCATATCTATGCGAAAAATGCCAACGACCTGTTCTTTGCGCAGGGTTTTACGCACGCCCAAGACCGCTTCTGGCAGATGGAATTTCAACGCCGCCTCGTCGCCGGCAGGCTATCCGAAATTCTAGGGCCGGTTACGCTTCCGCTCGACCGCTGGATGAGGACGCTAACTCTCCAGAAAGTTGCGGATTTCGAAGAGACGCTGCTGAGCGAATCGGCCAGGAATTATCTGCGTAACTACGCCAACGGCATCAACGTCTTTATTAAGCGTAGAAAACTGCCGGTTGAGATTGCCCTGCTAAAATATCGACCCGAGCCCTGGAGAGTGGCTGACACACTGGGCTGGATCAAGATGATGGCCTGGAGTCTGAGCGTGAACTGGGAAGCCGAATTGCTGCGCGCCCAATTGATCGCCCGGCTGGGCCCCGAAAAAGCCGCCGAGTTGGAGGCGCCCCACCTCGCCCGCTGGCCCTACATCATCCCCCCGGGGACAGATTACTCCAAGTTGAACTACGACGTGCTGGAGCGCGTCAACCAAACCAGGCCGTTCTCCGGCCCCTCGCCGTATGCCGGCCTGGGGAGCAACAACTGGGTTCTTGCCGGAGCTCTCACGCAAACCGGCATGCCGTATCTGGCGAACGACATGCACCTGGGCATTTCGGTGCCGGCGATCTGGTACGAGAATCATCTATGCGCACCAGATGTCACCTTGGCGGGCGTGACGTTCCCCGGAATCCCCGGGGTGGTGTCGGGTCATAACGGGAACGTCGCCTGGGGCTTTACCAACGGCTTTCCAGACGTGCAGGATCTTTACCTCGAAAGGCTGCGCCGGACGGAAACCGGCGAGGTCGAAGCGGAATACAACGGCAAATGGGAAAAAGCCCAGGTACTGCATGAAACGATCCATGTCCACGGCGAAGAGCCAGTCCAACATGAGGTGATCATCACTCGCCACGGTCCGATTATCACCGAACTTGCCCCAGATTTGTGCGCAGACCAGCCGGTTGCGTTACGCTGGACCGCCCTCGACCCCGACGACATGATCGAAACGCTCTTCAACATCGCCGCGGCCAAGGATGCCGAGCAATTCAGGAGCGGTTTGAAAAGCTGGGCCACGCCCGCGCAAAACATCGTCTATGCCGATACAGGCGGGGACATCGGCTATGTCCTGGCGGGAAAGATCCCGCTGCGCAAGAAAGGGCGCGGGCGCACGCCCGTGCCCGGCTGGACAGACGAGTACGAATGGTCTGGCTATATCCCTTACGACCTACTCCCCCAACTCCAGAACCCCGAACAGGGATACATCGTAACCGCCAACCAGCGCGTCTTCGACGCGAGCTATCCCGTCGATTTAGAGCTCGAACCCATCTCGGGGGATCGCGCCCAACGGATCACCGAGATGATCCTGGATCAAAGCCAGCGTCCCGAGGCGGACAAGATCGACCTCGCGTTCATCAAGCATATGCAGTTTGACCAGATTTCGCCAAGCGCCCGCAATATCGTCAAGGTCTTATCGGGCATGCGGACGCACGATTCAGCGCACAGCGAAGAATCCGAAACCCACCAGATCCTTCATTTGCTCCATCACTGGGATGGCAAGTTGTCGCCCGACGGCCCTGAAGCCGCCATTTACCAGGTTCTGATCCGCAAGATCGCAGCATTGATGCTAAAGGATAAGCTCGATCCGCCGGGAAAAGATCAGGTCGTTTCGACAGACAGTTTAGAAGCGCCGGCACCCGGCGCGCGCCCGGCTGAGCTGGATTTGACGGCGCGTTTTATGGGCAAGGGGCCGACCCCCGTCCTGGCGCAGACTGGGTTGTTCGGCGAACGCTGGCTGCCCTGGCTGAGCGACCAGCTCAACAAGCCGGACTCCCCCTGGTTCGACCTCGGCTCTGGTGAAACGCGTGATGATGTGATCTTTGCCGCGCTGGAGCTGACCTTGCAAGAGCTCAAGCAGCGTTTTGGCCCCGCGCCAACGGATTGGGCGTGGGGAAAAATCCACCAACTCAGGTTTCAACATTCACTGGGATCCAACCCACTCATGGGGAGCGTGTTCAACCTGGGGCCGTTCCCAATCGGCGGCGACCACACGACGGTTTGGGCCACCGGGTCGAGCTATCATAACCTGGACAGCGCCCAGGTAGTCGGGCCGGTTTACCGCATGATCGTCGATTTATCCAACCTGGATAATTCGGTTTCGGTGCTGGCGCCTGGACAGTCCGGCAACCCGGCCAGTCCGCATTACAAAGATCAGATCGCTGGTTGGTTTAACTCCGGATACCACCCGATGCTCTTTTCGCGAAACCTGGTCGACAAAAACACCGCCCATCGTTTTATCATGAAGCCGGGATAGCGCCTTTGGGAATGTAGAGTATAATCGACTCGGGTTTTCCCTCGACCTACCCGACACCAACCCGTCTCTCAATATAAAAATGTCTGTCTACCCGTTACGAATATTCTCCGGTTCATCCCATCCTGAGCTAGCCATCGAGGTCGCAAATATCCTCGGCACCACCGTGGGCAGATCGACCACCCGCCGCCTTCCCGACAGCGAAATCCACGTCATGATCGACGAAGTCGTGCGCGACCAGGATGTCTTCCTGATCCAGCCCTG
>JADYYC010000245.1 GCA_020853835.1 Anaerolineales bacterium | reverse complement strand
GTGGGCGCGGGCGTGAACCTCGAGGCGGCCCTCCAGCCGGCTGTATTTACGCTCAACGGTGTGCGCTTTGGCTTTGTCTCGCTCGGCGACAGCAAGATGGACCCGGTCGTCTTTGCGACCGAAGACCGCCCCGGCATCGCCCACCTGATCCCTGAGAACATGCAGCGCGCGCTCGCGCTGGCGCGCCAGTCCGCCGACGTGGTGATCGCCATGCCGCACTGGGGCTCCGAGGACATCGCGGTCCCGAACTGGCTCCAGCAGGAGCAGGCCCGCCTGCTGGTCGAATACGGCGCGGATATCATCGTGGGCAACCATACGCACGTCGTGCAGGCCATCAAAGAGGTTGACGGCGTGCCTGTTTTCTACGGGCTGGGGAATTTTGTGTTCGATCAGGGGCTGCGCGACCACCGCCAGGGGGTGATCCTGCTGGTCGATTTCAAAGGCAGCCAGTATTTAGGCTACCGCTTGATCCCCACCCACACCGACGCCGATGGCCGCGTGCACATCGCGGACCCCGAAGAGGCGGTTGAGATACTCGAAAGCATCGCGCGCTCCAGCGCCGCCCTGCCATAACGGGTCTTAAAACATACCCGGATACCCTGCCCCTTCTTTATTAAATGCAAAAACGCCGCCGCATACCGCCCCTGCTCCGGGGGGTGGCTTCGGCGGCGTTTCGATCTTGGATATTACGGCGTAGGACTTGGCGCGACGGGCGCTCCCGGCGTGATCGCGGTTGGCACAAGCGTGCCGTCGATCTGGAACACGACGGTCGGCGCCTCGGTCGCGGTCGGCACCGGCGTGACGATGTTGACCCGGATGGTCAGCACCTGCCCGGGAAAGATCGAGTTCTCATTTTCGATCTTGTTCTCTTCCTTGATGTCTTCGACGGTGCTGTTGAACCGATTCGCAATCGCCCCCAGCGAATCGCCCAATTGCACCCGGTATTCGATGCGCGTCCCGCGGCCGATGTTCTCCGGCAGCGGCGTCGCGCTCGGGAGCTGCGTATCCGGCGCAGGGATGATCAGTTTGTCCCCGGTTCGGAGGTTCGGCGCGGCTGGATCCAGGTTGTTCACCGCGATCAGCACTAACAGGTCTATTTTAAATTCCTGAGAGATCGACCACAGGCTGTCCCCCTCCTTGACCTGGTAGACAAACGGTCCAGATTGGGTCGGGACGGGGGTTTCGGTGAGGGTTTCTGTTGGCGGAAGCGTTTCGGTTGCGGTTGGGCTGGCTGTCGCAGTCGCCGTCGGCGTGGAGGTCTCGGTGGGCGTCGGGGTATCCGATGGAAACAAAGCGATGGAGAACTTCGGCGCCCCGGAACCTAACAGCCAGAAGATCAGAATAGCCGCACCTGCGATGAGCAGCACAGCCGTCACGCCAAGCAGCAGCGGCGCCCGGCGAGCCGCCTGCTGCCTTTTGCGATAGCTCTCAATCACATTTTGGGCGCTTTCTTTTTCGCTCATGTCTTTTCTCGTCTAATCCTTTCAGGCTGATTCTACCTTATTTTCACCCCCTTTTAGGGGTGCTAAATATCAGTCCCAGCGTCTTCCCAAATTTCGATCACGGCATCCATCGCGGCTTATATCCATCTTGGATCAGGCTGGTGGACTGGTTGGTGGTCAAATCGAGCAGCCAGATTTCGAGCGGTTTGCTCAAAGCGCTCTGGTCAAACCGCACGTATGCCAGTTTGTCGCTGGTCGGGTTCCAGGCGAAATCGAAGTGGTTGTAAACCGGCGCATCCGTCACCTGGCGCGCTTCGCGGCTCAACGCCTGTGCGATCCAGAGCTGGCGTCCGGGCGTCCAGTTTGGAATGCTCAGGTACTTGCGGGCAAACGCCAGGAATTTTCCGTCCGGCGAATAAGCTGGCGCGGCGTCTTCCACGCCCTCTCCGGGGGTCAGGTTCTCCGTCTCCCCGCTGCCGAGCAGATAGAGCATCAAATGGCTGTCCGCCAGCGGTTCGAGGCCGGAAAGCTCTGGGGAGATGTTGCCGCCCAGATAGGTGATCTCGGGCGCCAGAAACGCCTCGCCGTCAGGCCGCCACGTGCCTTGCTGACCGGTCTGGTTCGGGAAGCGCGCCTTCACCCCTCCCCGCGGTTCGATAAAAAGATAGGCGGATTCGTCGCTGTCGTAGACCGCGAGCATGCCCTGGCTTGACCAGGCGGGCGATAAAGTCTGGTGATCGGCCTCGTGCGCCAGAAACGGGGGATCGCCTCCCGTAGATTGGAGCGGAAAAACCCACACCTGGGGCGCCTGCGTCCCCGCGCTCCCCGGCAGCGCGCTGCGCTCATAAGCCAGGTAGCGTCCCGACGGCTCGAGCGCCAGTTCGCTGCAGACCGCCTCGGGGCAGTCCAGCACGAAAGGCAGGCTTTCCCCGTCTGGCGGGCCCAACCCTGGATCATCGAGGCCCGGCTGTACGTCCGCCCAATCGAGCCGGTAAATGGCGCTGCCCTCCGCCTCATGCCGGGCGCTGAGATAGACCGACTGCCCGTCCGCGCTGACGGCGAAGTCCAGGACGCCCTGCTTGAAGCCGGTCAGCGGCGTGCTGCGGTCGCTGACTGGATCGTACAGGTACAGGTTTGCAGGCCCTGAGGCCGGATAAAGATACAGGATCTGGGGCCAGCGGATGGTAAAGGACCATTCGCCCTCCTGGCGCAGCCCCAACCGGGGAAATGACCGGGCGGGCGCCCCAGCCTGCAGGCGCACCCGGATCGTTTCGCCCGCCGGCCAGGGCTGCTCTGGGGTGAAAACCATCTGGCTGCCTTCCCATGTGAACGTTCCAGGCATCGGCGGGTCGAAACTCAAGCGCGCTTCGACCGCCTGGCTGTCCAGGGGCTGAGAGAAGGCGATCTTCACCTGTGCCCCGGCAGGGAGGCCCTGCGAGCCATCCGCGGGTGAGAATTCCAGAATGCGCGGCGCCCCCCACAGGTAGACCGACAGCGATGCCAGCAGGACCAACGCCCCCGCCAGCAACCCGATCCGCAGCAGGTTCCGCATAGCCTGAATTATATCCAATTGAGTGGTAGAATGAGCGGCGTGAAGCGCTGGCAATTCTGGCTGGGGCTGGTCATTAGCCTGCTTTTTCTCTATCTCGCATTGCGCGGCCTGCACCTGGATGAACTGGGCGAGGCGTTTAGAGGCGCGAACTACTGGTGGCTGCTGCCGGGGGTCACTGTGTATTTCATCGCCGTGTGGGCGCGCGCCTGGCGCTGGCACTACCTGCTGAAACCCCTCAAAAACATCTCCACTAATGAGCTTTTCCCCACAGTTGCCATCGGTTACTTCGGCAACAACATCTTGCCCGCCCGGGCGGGCGAACTGCTGCGGGCGGTGGTGCTCAAAAAGGACGAAGACGTCCCTATCTCCGCCTCGCTCGCGACGATCATCGTCGAGCGCGTCTTTGACGGCGTGGTCATGCTCGGCTTTGTCTTTGTCAACCTGGCGGAGCTTGCCCGCCTGACCACCAGCTCGGGTTTTGTCGGCGACATCCGCACGCTTGCCCTGGGCGGCACGGTCATCTTCCTGGGCGCGCTGCTGGTTTTTCTGATCGCCGCCATGTACCCCCAGCGCGCTCAGATCGTCCTGACCGCGATCGTGAACCGGGTCTTGCCGGAGCGCTTGCGCCTCCCCGTGCTCGAGTTCTCCGACCGTTTTTTGGGCGGCCTGGCTGCGCTGCGCTCGCCGCGCGGCGCCCTGATGATCTTCCTCACCTCGGTTGTGATCTGGCTGCTTGAGACCGGGAAATACTGGTTTCTCATGCACGCCTTCCCGTTCGAGGTGAGTTTTTTTGCCCTGATGCTGATGAACGGCATCGTCAACCTGGCAACCACGATCCCTTCCGCTCCGGGGTATGTGGGCACGTTCGATGCCCCAGGGATCGCCGTGCTCCAGGCTTATGCGGTCCCCAAGGCCACGGCCGCGGCGTACACGCTGGCGCTCCACGCCGCCCTCTGGCTGCCGATCACGGCCCTGGGCGGTTACTATATGCTCAAGAAAGGCGTCCATTACAGTGAGGAAATGGAATCTCTCCGGACAGGGGCGTAGATGAAAAAGAAAATTGCCATCATCGGGGCGGGGTTCGGCGGCTTGGCGGCGGCATATGACCTGGCGCGAGCCGGGCATGAAGTGACCGTGTTCGAAGCCAGCGATCACACCGGCGGGCTGGCGGCGGGCTTTAAAGAACCGGGCTGGGATTGGTCGGTGGAGGAGTTCTATCACCACTGGTTTGCCAACGACCGCCACATGCTCGGCCTGATCGATGAGCTCGGCTGGAGCGAGCGGGTGATATTTAAACGGCCCTACACGGTGATGTATTACAACGGCCGCTTCTACCCGTTCGACTCGATCCTCAAAGCCATTCTCTTCCCCGGCCTGGGCTGGGGGATCAATAAAATCCGCTTTGGGCTGGTGGGTCTTTATTTGAAGCTCACGGGCAACTGGCAAAAACTGGAGCAATTCACCGTCGATGAGTGGCTGCGCCGCTGGGCTGGCGATCGAGTCTACGAACTGATGTGGCAGCCCCTGCTGATCGGGAAATTTGGCGACCGCTATGCCACCAAAGTCAACATGGCCTGGATGTGGGCGCGCCTCAAGGCTCGCACCACCCGCCTGGGCACGTTTCAGGGCGGGTTTCAAGCCTTCGCCGACCTGCTCGCGGCGCATCTCCAGGGGCTGGGCGTGGACATCCGACTTTCCACCCCGGTATCGCAGATCTATCCTCTACCGCAGGGTGGTTTGATGATCGAGACGGCTGGCGGCGCCCAGCGCGTCGACCAGTGCCTGGTCACCAGTTCGCCCGCCCTCCTGGCCCGCCTTGCACCCAGCCTGCCTCCAGACTACCTGCAGGGATTGCTCGAACTCAAAAGCATGGGGGCGGTGGTGTTGGTCATGGCCCTCAAACACCAACTCTCCGAGCAGGGTTACTACTGGTACAACATCCCCAAATCGGCAGGGTTCCCCTACCTGGCGCTGGTCGAGCACACCAACTTCGTCTCGGCGGAACATTTCGCCGGCGAGCACATCGTCTACATCGGCGATTATCTTGACCCCGATCACGAGTACTTCCGCCTCTCTCAGGCAGAGCTGCTGGAGCGCTTCCTGCCCTCCCTGAACCGTATCAATCCGGCCTTCACGCCCGATTGGGTGCGCAAAACGTGGCTTTTCCGCACCACCTATGCCCAGCCGGTGCCGCTGGTGAACCATTCACGAAACATCCCTCCCATCCAGACCCCCATCTCGGGCTTGTTTTTCGCCAGTATGAGCC
>JADYYC010000244.1 GCA_020853835.1 Anaerolineales bacterium | reverse complement strand
GGGTGGGTGTGGGTGGGGTTACGGGGCCGCAAACGCCGCTCATATCCGGGTACCAGACGCCGCCCACCCAGCCGCCCTGCCCGCTCTTCACGTTCGAGCGGACGGTCAATTGGGGAACGTATTGTTCGTTTCTCATTGATCCATTCTCCTTCGATCGGGTTTCAATTCCGATAACCCGCCTCGATTCCCAGAGATTAATCGGGGATGTACAGTTTCTGCCCGGGGAAGATCAGGTTCGGGTTCGGTCCGATCGTGCTCAGGTTGGAGAAGTAGATCCGGTTGACATTGTTCGGAGACATATCGCCGAAGAATCTTTGCGAGATATTGCTCAGGTTGTCATTGGCTTGGACGGTGTAGCAAGCGGCACCGGACTTCATATCTGTGCGAACGTACATGTTAATTCTCCTTTTCTCACGTTTTTCTCGAGTTGATGTGGTCATTGAAAGTAGACTGACCTCGTCTGCATTTTAATCCATATTCGTTTCATGACAATACGACGAATGACGTGATTCGTACCCCCTGTCGCCGCGCCAAAGGCCGTTTCCCCTTCGGGTGGATCAGCCGGGGCGTACGATCTGCGCTCTGAGCCGCCGGTACTGGGGGGAGGCGGCGTAAGCCCGGAGCTGGCCGATCCGCCGGATCAGCATCGGGTGGGTGCCCAGCGCCTCGTTGAGCCCGCCCAGGAAGGTGTCGTCCTCCGCATCGATCCTGCGATAAGCCGCCTCGAGCGCCCCGCGATCGAGGGCGCCCGGCCCCGCCGCCAGTTTGACCAGCGCCGAGACCGCCTTCTCCGGCTTTCCACAGGCCAGCAGCCCGGCCCGGTCGGCCGAGTATTCACAGGCCCGGTTCCACCACAGGAAGGCGAGCGCCAGAAGCGCCGCGGCCGAGAACGGGCTTGGCACGCCCGCCAGCCCGCCCACCAGCGAGTTGAGCCAGGTGTGCCCCAGCGCCACGTGCCCCAACTCGTGTCCGAGGATAAACTGCATCTCGTCGGCATCCATGACCTTGAGCAGCGCCGCATAGAGCACCACCACCTTGGGCGAGCTTAACCCGAACGTGTAGGCGTTCATCTCGCGGCTGGGCAGCACGTACACTTCCACTTCGCCCGGCTGCAGCCGCTCGACGCTGCTTCGCGCCAGTTCGGCCAGGGCGGGCATGCTCTGCGGCTCCACCCGCCGGGCGGCCCGGACGAGCTGGCGGTGGTGCGAAAGCCCCAGCTGGTATGCCAGCGCCACAAACGCCAGGATGAAAATCACGCTTGCGCACACGGTGGCGGTGGCGGTGAGGGCGATCACGCCCAGCACCAGCAGGATCGTGACCCCCAGGATGAGCTGTTCGCTCGGATAGCGGTAAGCGGTTGTGCGCATGTGGACGCCGTTGGGCTGCCTCTATTTGCCCGCCCGCCTGACGCGCAGCTTGAGGCCCTCCACCTGCACGACCTCCACCTTCTCGCCCGGTTCCACCGGCGCCTCTCCTTCGGCAAGCTCGGCCGTCCACAGTTCGCCCTGCAACTGCACCTGCCCGTGCGGGCTGATCCGGCCGCGCGCCCTCCCGATGCGCCCCACCAGGCTGCCCGCGCCCATGCGCACGGGGGCGCGCTGCGCCCGGACGGCGAAGATCATCACCACAAAGAAGATCGCCCCGGTCGCGAGGGAGGTTCCGATGATGAGCGGCAGCGGGACGCGCACAAACCCCGGCACGTTGGGCGAGTTGAACATCACCAGCGACCCGACGATCAGCGACACCACGCCCGCTGCCGTGAGCGCGCCGTGCGTCGGCGCCTTGATCTCCAGGATGAACAGCACAAACGCCAGGATCAGGAAGACCACGCCGAACCAGTTGACCGGCAGTACGCCCAGCCCGTAAGCCGCCAGCGCCAGGCACACCACCCCGATCGTCCCCGCCACCCAGCCGCCCGGGCTGGAGAGCTCGATCAGGATCGCCTGCACCCCGATCGTGAGGAGCAGGAAGACGATGGCCGGGTTGGTCAACACCGCCAGAAGCTGTTCGATAAAGGTCTGCTCAACCGTCATCACGCGCGCCCCCTCCGTATGCAGGACGACCTGCTCCCCGTGGATTTTGACGGCGTGCCCGTCGAGCTGGCGCAGCAGGTCGGCCACGTCCGTGGCGACGAAATCGACCATCCCGGCCTCCAGCGCCTCTTCGGCTGAGGCGGCTTCCGCCGACTGGATGGTCTCTTCGGCCAGGCGGACCGCCGCTTCGCCGCGCTCCTTGGCTAAGGCGCGCACGGTCGCTTTGAGGATGTTCTTCTCTTTGGCCTGCATGGTCTCGCCCAGGTCTTCCCCCTGGCCTCCGACCGGGCTGGCGGCGCCGATGGTCGTCTCGGGCGCCATGGCTGCGGCGTGGCCGGCGAGCACGATGAGCGTCCCGGCGCTGCCCGCCATGGCGCCGCGCGGGCTCACGTACACCACCACCGGCACCGGGCTGGCGCGGATGGCCTGGACGATCCGGTTCATCGTCACCACCGACCCGCCGGGGGTGTTGATCTCCAGAATAATCAGCTCGGCGCCGAGCGCCTCGGCGCGCTTCAGCCCGCGCTCCAGGTAAGCCGCCATGGGCGGCGCGACGGGGTCGTCCGCCTCCAGCACGATCACGAGCGGCGCCGGTTCCTGAGCGGCGGCTGAGGCCTTCAGCGCCGCCGGCCCGGCGGACAGTCCCGCCACGAGCAGCAGCAAGATCCACCTGAAGAGTTGTTTCATATGGATATTATAAGGTAAATCTCCCCGCTTTAGCGGCGCTTGCGAAAAACCCTCCCCTGGAGTAAAATCGGGTGCGCGCGGGCGTCGCCAAGTGGTAAGGCATCAGCCTTCCAAGCTGACATTCGCCGGTTCGAATCCGGTCGCCCGCTCCTATGTGCCGGCCGGGGCACGCCGCACATTAACAGGGCCCGTAGCTCAGCGGCAGAGCGCGCGGCT
>JADYYC010000243.1 GCA_020853835.1 Anaerolineales bacterium | reverse complement strand
GGTATTTCTCAGGATAATTCTACGCTTGCAAAATTGGTCTTACCTCATACCAATTATAGCGTTATTCCTTCGGGCGTCAATCCTGAGGCCGGCATTTCAGGGCTCTTTCTCTGAACTTCTGATGCTGATTGCGGGGCTGTCTGAAGCCTGTTTTCAGACAGCCCCGATTTTGGCTCGCAGCGTCTGTTACCTTTGCAGCATCGGCATAAGGATGCGAGTGCCAACTGTAATCTTGAGCACGATGTCATCTGCATAGGTTGGGGATACGAAAGTGACCTCCTCATCTCCATCAAGATCGATTCTGGGTTCGGTTTGGACCACATTGCCGGTGGTGGTATCGTACCACCAGGCGAAGTAGGTGCCTTTCTTGAGCTGGATGGTAAAGTCGCCGCCAGTGCCCTCGGCAGCATACATCACATAGGTCTTTCCCTCTTCAGCCAGCATATAGGCAAGGACATCCGCAGGTTTATCCGTGATGAGGGAATTCTGGTGCAGCATGGAGAGATAATCGATCCCCTGCATGAAATCCAGCATGATCTTGATGTCACCCTGAGAGGGATCGTCGTTCCAGAAACCCAGCAGCCCGCCGGTGTTCAATGCCCACGGATCCCAGTAGAAATCCGTGTTCCATTCTCCATAAGTTCCATAACCGCCTCCGACCGCGATCCCCCAGGCTGCTTCTCGAACGCCAGCGCGGCTGAGATCTGCGTTATCAGCATAGCCGTACTCGTCATTCACGACGGGTTTATCGTAGCCCCAATTTCGCAGCACGCTTTCGTTACCCCACAGGCTGGGGTGAGCTCGATAGGATACCGGGGTGATCCGCGGCCCAACCTGGAGGTCGATGTGCGTCGGCCAGTCTTCAGTTGGGAAATTGAACAACCATTGGGTTCGATTATGGATAGAAAGCAAACGCCCCGCGCCATAGCGGTAGGGGTCGGTATCCGCCATGTAGTTGCCCAAATCCCTCGCCCATTGATTGTTGACCCGGCCTCCAAGCCTGTATCTTTCGGTATAGTAAAACTCCTGTGCGACTGTCCAGATCACGTTCGAATATCCTGCATAGCGGGCAATCGCGAATTTCATTAACCGCTCTTCATCGGCCTGGGTCATGTAATACATACCTGGGTCGCCTGGCGCCCAATTTGAATAATCCGAGATCACCAGAAGCTCCGCAACCATGCCCTTTTCCTGCATGTATTGGACGATCTCATCCAGCTTTTCCCAGTAGGATTGGTTAAATGCGGTGAATTTTGGGTCCGCAACCGTGCAGTCTTCCCATGGATACCACCGGTGACCAAAGTTAGCGCCCCAGTTCCACAGCGTGACCAGGAAGCGGATCTTGTTCATCCCATACTCCCCCGTTTTATCGACAAATTCGTGCCAGTCGTGGGTGGTTATGGTGTGGGTGATGTTGGGGTCTTCGGGGTTCGTGTAAACATAACTGACTCCCGGCCCCTCCAAAGCTTGCTCCAGGAGCATATAGGCGGTGTTGCCCCACATGTAGTATGGTGAGCCGTCCGAATAACTGAAATGATAGGGGTTGTTGTCGCGAACGATGACAAAGCCTTTGTTGTCAGAAGGAACTGCGGTGAGGGACCCGGTGAGCCCGTCCAGGTCTTGATGATCCGAGTCGGTGACCCAGGTCCACTCGCCGAGACTGATTGGGGCAAATCGGAGTTTCCATTCGTTCCCACCTGCCCAGAAACCCGGCAAGATCAGTTCTTCATTTGCAGGGCCCGTGAACGTGGCTTTAAATTCGACGGCTGTTTTGTCGTCATCAGTGGCTGGAATGTTATTGGTGATCTGGTACGTGATTTCATAGGTGTCATAAAGACCAACTGCGTCCGATACAGATGCTAATCCCGCTATCGACTTGGCATCCGTCGCTTTTGCTGCTTTGGGGTTCGTCGTTCTCATCCATAAGGTCGAGAGAAGAACCAGCGTCAATGTAAAAGTGATGACCCGTTTCATTAGCAATCTCCTTTCGAAACATTGTTTGGTTTGGTCTTGCTCGTAATTGCACAAGTTTACATCTTGTATTGGCGTGATTGTAGCATAAACTGTCATTAATGCAACATATTACTGCGGACGATTCCCCTTTTTTACCAGGAAGCCCTGAAATGCGCGCGGTTTTCGATTGACTGAGCCAGAGGCCTCTGTTAGAATTGACAGGCTGTGAGCGTGGTACCCTTCGCTCAAAATGATTCTATATATGAAAGGGCTTGACACATGAAAGTACTGCTGATTAAGGACGTGTATAAACTTGGCCGCGCGGGGGATGTCAAGAAGGTGGCCGACGGTTACGGGCGCAACTTCTTAATCCCTCAGGGTCTGGCGGTTTTGGCGACTGCCGGCGCGGTTGCACAGGCGGACAAGATCCGCTCTCAGGCGGATGAAAAACGCGCCGTGCTCAACAACGAGCTGAGCGGCGTCGCCGAGATACTTTCCGGGTTGGTGTTGGCTTTCCCCGTCAAAGCGGGCGAGACCGGAAAACTCTACGGCTCGATTACGCCGGCTATGATCGCCGATGCGATCAAGGCTCAATCGGAAGTCGAGGTGAACCGCCGCCAGTTGGATTTTGAGCCGATCCGTAATCTCGGAAAGCATATGATCCGGGTGCGCCTCACCATCGATCTGATCCCTGAGATCACCGTCATCGTTCACCGCGAGGGCGAAGCGGTTGTGTTGGATCAGGAAGAAGAGGCGGAGAGCCCTGAAGCAGCTCCTGAGTTGCAACCGGTCGTTGAATCTGTTTCTGAATCATCGGCGGATGAACAGGTCGAAGAGGAGACGGAAGCCGCATAACGGTCTGAGAGATCTCCGTGAGATCGAGGGCGCAAATGCCCGGACACCTCGCCGGCTTGAGACTTTAAGAGGCAGATTAGGCTGCAACCACAGCCGGGCCAGCAAGAACCTGTTCTCTTTGGTTGTGCTCAGGCCGGTGTGCTTTTTCAAATATGAACGCCAGCATCGGGAAAAAGCTCCGAAAAGAGCGTGAAGCGCAGGACCTCACGATCGATCAGGTGGCGTCCTCGACGCGCATCCGCGCCCATTACCTGAGCGCGCTCGAGAGCGGAGAGTGGGAGCAAATCCCGTCCGCGGCCCAGGCGCGCGGTTTCTTGCGCGCCTACGCCGATTTCCTCCGCCTTGACGCAGACCTCCTGCTGGGCGAACTGCCGGACCAAGAGCCCCCGGCGGACCAGCCCGCGCCCGCTTCCGTCGCATCCGCGCCTGCCCCAGAGGCTGAACCGTTCAAACGATCCGAGGAGATTTTTGCCGATGTCGGTCAACAGCTCCGCCGCCAACGCGAGTTGTTGGGATTATCCCTGGAAGACGTCGAGCGCCACACTTTCCTGCGTCAGCATTATTTGACCGCGCTCGAAGCTGGAGATTTAGGCGGGCTGCCCTCCCCGGTTCAGGGGCGGGGGATGCTCGATAATTACGCCTCGTTTCTCGGTATGAACTCGGAGGCGCTGCTGCTGCGTTTTGCAGAGGGTTTGCAGGCGCAGCTGGACGTCCGCCGAGGCGTTGACGTCGAGGCGGTAAAACCGGCGCCCACGGTGGAGGCCCCTGTCGCCCCTTCTCGGCTGCGGGGGCTGCTCTCTCCCGATATCCTGATCGGCGGCTCGTTGTTGATCTTCCTGGGCGTCTTTATCATTTGGGGCGGAATCCGCATCTTTAATGAGGTCACCGGCGTCGAATCGACCCCGACCGCGCCGTCGATTGCCGAGGTCCTCTTAGCCACCTCCACGCCCGGCGAGACCCCCACCCCAGAGCCGGCTACCCCTACCGGCCCTTCTTCAGCGCAGTTGTTCCCCACCTTTCCCGTCGCCACCGGCACGCTGCCCGAAGGCGCGGCGGTGCAGGGCGCCTCGCCCGTACAGGTGTACCTCACCATTCGCCAGCGTGCCTGGATGCGCGTCACGGTAGACGGCCAGATTGAATTCGAAGGAAGGGTCATCCCTGGAAGCGCCTATCCGTTTATCGGGCAACATGAGGTCCAAATCCTTACCGGCAACGGAGCTGCTTTGCAGGTCTTTTTTAACGGGGTCGATTTCGGTCCGATGGGCTCTACGGGCCAAATTGTGAACCAGATATTTACGCCTCAGGGCATCCTGACGCCAACCCCGACCCCCGCCCCGACTTCTGCCGGCGCACCCGCCGCGACGACTTCGCCC
>JADYYC010000242.1 GCA_020853835.1 Anaerolineales bacterium | reverse complement strand
TATGACGATCGTGCGGTTGCATTATTCGCCCAAAACCTGCAGCGCTATCTGGCTGGAGACCAACTCCTGAACTTGGTGGATGTTGGGCGGGGTTATTGATTTGCCCTCGGGGCGACCCCGCCCTCGCTTTCTCCTCGGATCAAAATCATCTTTGATCAAACTCAACCGATCCAGTGGGGCGGGGTTGCAGTGTGAGGGTTACGTTCTGAGTTTTTCCATTTCTGACAATCGTAAGATCGACCCGCTGACCGGGTTGAGTGTTCAAGGCGATGTAGATCAAAATATCTTCAAAAGTGCCGACTTCAATCCCATCGATGCCAATGATGACGTCTCCGCCGATTTCAACAATCCGATTATCAAGTGTGACCTGGCGTGTTGAACCGCGAATACCTGCCTGCTGGGCAGGACCACCGGCCACGACTTCGGAAACATAAGCGCCGCGCTCGACGTTGAGGTCCATCGCTTTGCGAACCGTGGAATTCAGGTTTCCGCCGGCTATTCCAAGCCAGCTCCAACTGAATTTCCCGTTCGTAATTAGCTCCGGAACCACCCGGGCGACGATGCTGACCGGGATGGCAAAACCCACCCCGCTGTTGGAGCGGCTGTTTCCGCCCGTCTCTATCTGGGCGTTGACGCCAATCACCTCGCCTTTGAGGTTAAGGAGCGGGCCGCCGGAGTTGCCTGGGTTGATAGGCGCATCGGTTTGGATTGACTGCGGGATCGAAAACGGCGTCAGCGCGGGGATCGTGCGACCAAGCGCGCTGATTATCCCCTTGGTCAACGTGCCATCCAGGCCAAAGGGGTTGCCCAGGGCGACCACCGTCTGTCCGACAGCGACTTCTTCGATATGTCCCAGCGTCAGCGGTTGCGCCTCAGCCGGGTAATTCTCCACTTTGATTACAGCCAGATCGCTGTTTAGGTCCTCGCCAACCAGGCGCGCATCTTCTGAGAGGCCATTCGAAAACAACACTTCGATCTGATCTGACCCATGAACGACATGTGAATTCGTGACAATATGTCCATTGGCGTCATACAGGAAACCAGAGCCCTGCCCGCTGGAGACAATATAGTTGCCTTGTTTCGAATATGTGATCACGTTGACGACCGATGGGTTCACGCGCCGGTACAAATCGACCAGGATTGCCTCCTCGTTGGTGGTGAGCAAGGGGGCAGAGGCGACGGTCGGCTGCGCGAGCGGCGGAGAAAATTCAACGTTCTGAGTGGTCGCCGGTTCCCTGATCGCAGACGTGGGTTGAATTCTATTGATTTCGGCTGGGGCAACGACGCTCGTCCCCAGCGAGAAACCACAAGCAATGCTGGTAAGAACCAGCATCAAGACAATGATTATGAGAGTGAGCGACTTGTTAAGCCTCATCTGATTAGTTTCCCTGTCTACGAACAGATAATAAGTTCAAGTTTCATTAAGACAGTATACCTCCACAATACAATTACTTTATAAAATGTGGATAAGAAAAATCCCAGGGCGATCTTCTTCCAGTCTCGATAAGGGGACGTCAAAAGTCGTATTGTTGATCCAAACAACTCGGATTAGAATACGATCTGCGGAGGACCTAATGAGCCATTTATCATTCAATATGCGAGACAGCGCCTTGTTACGGGTGCGAACCGGTTTGCGCGCGGGGCGAACCGTCTGCTATCAGTTGGTTGAGGGCGCCTGGGTGCCTGTGCTAGACTCAAATACGCCGCTGCCACCGCTGCCTAACCCCACCCCTGCTCCGCCTCCGGGCGTGCAGATGTTGGATTGCCAGTCTTGTACCGGTTCTGAACTCGCGCCTGGAGTGCTGTCAAATGCGCGCTGCCAAGTCTGTTTCCTGTAAGGCGAATAGGAGAAAAAATCTGTGGTCATCAAAGCGATAAAGCCCAAGATCGTGCAACAGATGAAGATCAAAACCGGCCTGCGGGCCGGCAGGTGGAGCTGCCGTGACTGCCAGGGACAGGTCTCCGGCAACACGATGACGCAGGTCACTTGCGCCTCCTGTCAGAGCGTTTGAGCAGGATCCATTTATATTTATGAAGAAGATCTTCAGCTTTGCAAGCAGAAAACGGGCCAAACAGCCCGTTTTGATTGTATCAGGGCTGCCTCGTTCGGGCACCTCTTTGATGATGATGATGCTCGAAGCAGCCGGGATCGAACCTCTGACAGACCACGAGCGCAAAGCGGACGACGATAACCCAAAAGGCTATTACGAGTTGGAACGCGTCAAGAAGATGAAAGATGGCGATACCGCCTGGCTTGAAGGGGTTGGCGGTAGGGCCGTCAAGGTTATCTCGGCGCTGCTCCCGTCACTGCCGCCAGAGCACGCTTACAAAGTCATTTTCATGCGCCGGAATATGGCTGAGATCCTGGCATCGCAGCGCAAAATGCTGGTCAACCGGGGCGAGGATCCGGACAAAATCGATGATGCGGAAATTGGGGCTTCATTTGAAAGACACCTGACCCAGATCACGAAATGGTTGAACGATCAGCCAAATTTCTCAACCCTGTTTATCGACTATAATCTCTTGCTCGAGGAGCCAGCGCCACAGGTCGAAAAAATCCGCCAGTTTCTTGGGGGCAACGTGGATGCCGATCGTATGATCGATGCGATCGACCCAAAACTTTATCGCCAAAAAAGGGGACGCCTGGCCTGAGCGCAGATCGATCAAATCGATAAATTTCAATATCGTCAGTTTGGGATCGCTGAGATCGCCCCATGTAACAAACGACCCTTATCCCCCGAATTCACGTTAAATATAAGATTTCAACTTCGACAGCAGCCTCGCTTTCAACTGCTGTGCGACCGGATCAGCAGGTGAAAACAAATTCACCAGTTCTTCTGGATCATTTTCCAGGTTGAAAAGCTCGTACTGCTCGTCGAAACCCTTGTACCCCCGATAATAAATGAGTTTGTACTCTCCCGAAATCATCGCAAACGTCGCCTTGTCCAGCCGGCCGTTTTTGGGACTTGACTTGGCTTCAACGATATACAGCTCTCTTTGAGAGTCAATGGTGTGCGGATCAAAGGGCAGCGCCTGGCCTTCAAATCGCGCTCCCGACTCGGAAGCCACGATGTTCAAGATGGTCGGCAAGACGTCGATTGCCTGTGTCGGCGCGTGGATGTCCACTCGCGCCGTTTGACCGGGCGTGGAAATCAACAACGGGATGCGCACCAGCGGTTCGTAGAGCACTTCTGTGTTGTGCCCGCTGATCCCGCGCTCGAATAACTCGCCATGATCGGATGTGACCACCAGTATGGTAGAGTCCAGGGCTTTCTGGTTTTCCAGCAGGCTTATCAATCGGCCAAACTCGGCGTCCACATACGCGATCGATTCGTCGTACCTGCGGCGTTGGCGGGTGAGCTCTTTCTGCCCCACGCCCTGGCTGAAATGATGCTCCGGTTTGGCTGTAGAAACGGGCCTGTCGTCGAAGATATTGATAAACTCACGGCGCGGGTTGTAGGGCGCGTGGGGTGGAAACAGGTGCACATATCCGAGAAACGGCTGCGAAACGTGATTGAACTGGTTTGCGATCCAATCTATGGCGGTCTCGAGCGTAAAACAAAGCGTGTTGTAGCGGCCGTCTGGGCGGCAATTGGGCAGACCGCGCGGGAATTTCTTTTTGTAATCTTCTGATAACCTTCCGCTCGCGGCAGCGCGCTGGATTTCGTCCATAAGGGATATCACCAGGGAACTGTTGACCGAGAAATTGTTCTTGGTTGACAACAATTCGGCCTCGAACGGGTGGCGGAATTCGTTCAACGGGAGTTTTTCGGTCCAAATATCCGAAAACAGGGCAAGCTCGGAAATTTCGTGCAGATCGTCGATCGAGCCGCGGAACTGGTCGAGCAATATCTGGGCGAGCGAATTATGCGTATATGCGAACGTCTGGTATTCCGTTGGAATCAAGCTGAACAG
>JADYYC010000241.1 GCA_020853835.1 Anaerolineales bacterium | reverse complement strand
CCTGACCAGCAGGTCCAGCAGCCAGAAGGCCAGCGGTTTAATTTGTGAGACGATCACAATTCCAAGCAGCACGAGGAGCGCAGCCGCAAACGCGGGCCAGAACGCCGGGTACGCGATGACACCCAGCGTGGATAAAACGATCACCGCCAAGCCGTCGCTTATGCGCTCGGCCGCCACTATGGCGATCCCGGCTGCGGTTGGGACCGCGCATTCGCGGTTCAACCACACCCCTTTCAAAGCCTCGCCCACCTTAGCCGGGGTAAGCGCGAGCGGGAAACCCGCTACGAAAAGGCGGGCGCTTTTACGCCTTGGGTAATCCCTGACGCCGATTTGCCCGATGTAGAAGTGCCATTTTTGAAATCGCAAAAAGTAATTGGTGAGGGTGAGCCCGATGACCAGAGGCAATAATTTCCACTGAAATGAGAAAACCAGCTCGCCGGTCTTGCGCACATCGCCGATAAAGAGCATGGCCAGCACAACGATGAAACCGAAAACCAACCCGATCAGCAGGCGCCGAGTCAGGTTGTTCGGTTGTCTCTCAGTACGGCTCATGCAGGTTTTTTCTTATTGAGCGAGAAAATAAAACCGGTTATCAAGGCGGTCAACAACGCCAGCCCCACCGCCGCTTGTGCGATTGTTTTGGGTTCCATCCCGGGCATCACAACATTGCCATCACCATAGGAAGCGAAGAGCTTGCCCCATTTGGTGTGCAGAGCCTGCTCCACGCGCCGCCGTCCCACGAACGGGTACCAGTAAACGTTATGGTAAAAATTGCTGGCAAAATACGACCACCGAACCAGGGGGCTTTGGAGCAGGACCTTCTCGAACGGTTTGAGCGGCCCATGATAAATCATCTTCTGGCCTTTGCTGGCAAAGGTATCCTCCTGGACGAATCCCCAGGGTTTTTCCTGCTCGATGTCATAACCGACGATCTCGATTTGGCTCGGGTCTCCGATCCCAAGACCGGCTTCGTGCGCCAACCGGATAAAACGAATGCTCATCGGGTCGAAGCCTTGCAGTTTGGCCGAGACGGCGTCGATTGCCACCTGGTCGGAGGAAGCCAGGATGATGTCTTTCTCATACACGCGCATCGCGCGCGGCCCGGGGCCATCGCCCGCAAAGGTACCATCCATCACGGCAAATACCGCCGGGTGGATCTCCTGTTGGATGGTGAGCAGGTCAACCAGCGTGTCGTGGATCACCCCGTGCGTCCAGTGCCGGTGACGGTGCAGCAAACCGCCAAAGGCGTTTTTCATCGCCCCGGTGATGGTGGTGAACACATGCGTCTTTACTGTAGGCAGGTGAATGATGTTCATTCCGATCAAGTCTTTTGGAATGAAGATGCCCTCGGGGTAGACTTTATCCAGGACGAGCATGGGCTTCTTGGGCTTATACTCAATCCACTCGAAATCCTGGTTGTATAAATAGAGGCACGGAACACCATATTTATCTGTGACAAAGCGGTGTTTGTTGTTTCGCTCGCCGTCGGCGGTGTTTACGACGACGGTATCGTTGTGCACGCCGACCAGATCTTTGTAGCCGGCGGTCTGGAGGGCCTGGATCACGCCTTCGAGCTGCCAGGGGGCGGTTGAACAGGCCGGATACCAGGTTTGCCAGGAAATGTTGATTTTCAATCCGGTGCGGACTTCCTTTGAAAGCACGTTCTCGAAATCCGCCAGTTTCATCAGTCGATCATAGTCTTCAAGAACAGTCGCCGGTGTGGTTTTCAATACCGCGACTTTCCCTTTTCCAGGATAATGACTCATTTTTCTACCTCCTGATCAGAGATCGGGTGTTTTATTACCAATACGAACACCTGTAATCCCAAAGGTTGTGTGAAAGCTGCTTCGAATTGTATCAGACTTAGATTGCTTCAAAGCTAACAATGCAGTAATTAATCATACTCTGACTTTAACAGGAAATCGGCGGAATTGGCCCTGCTGATGATACAATCCGTTCTGGAGATCCCCCATGGACGATACATTCATCTCATCGCCGGAATCGCCGGTCCTGGTGATCGGGGCGGCGGGGCAAGACCTGGTTGGCCGGCCCTTGCATGATCTGCAGCCGGGCACTTCAAACCCCGGCCGCATCCGCAAAACCTTTGGCGGAGTTGCCCGAAACGTCGCAGAAAACCTGGCCCGGTTGGGTCATCCGGTGACGTTGTTGACGGTCGTGGGTCAGGATTGGACGGGGGATCAGCTCGTGGAGCAGATCGAAGGCGCTGGCGTAGACACGCGCTTTATTCTGCGCACCGACAAATATCCTACCGGCACCTATCTGGCGCTCGTTGACTCAAAAGGCTGGCTGCATTCTGCGTTGGATGATATGCGCATCATCTCATGCCTCACCCCTGCATTTGTGGAAGGGTTTTCTGATTTGTTTCAGGAATCCTCGCTGATTTTCGTCGATGCAAACCTGGCCAAAGATACGCTGCGCAAGATTTTTTCGTTGGCAAACAAAGCCAAAATCCCGGTATGCGCTGATTCGACCTCGGCTTTGCTCGCCAATCGGCTGAGGCCGCACCTTCGCCGCTTGAAACTGATCACGCCCAACCTGGCCGAAGCCGAGATCTTGTGCGGGAGGACTTTTGATACCGAAAATCCTCAATATGCGCTCGATGCGGCGAAATGCCTGGTGGCCCACGGCGTAGAGATTGCGATCGTCACGCAGGCTGAACTGGGGGTGTGTTACGCCACATCTGAAACCGCCGGTCAGGTGCCAGCGCTGCGCACCGATGTCGTCGATCCAACTGGCAGTGGAGACGCCCTGACTTCCGCTGTGATCTTCGGCTTTTTGAATGGGATTCCAATTGATGACGCGGTTCGCCTGGGCGTATCCGCGGCCAGCCTGACGCTGCGTTACCCCGGCGCGGTGGTTCCAGACTTGAGCCTGGAAAAACTATATGATCGTCTGGTTATTTGAAAAATGGCAGATCAAACTGACCTTCCGTTAATCATCTCACCCCTTGTCTCGCAGGCGCTCTCGCAAGGCGCGCCGGTGGTCGCGCTCGAATCGGCGGTGATCTCGCACGGTTTGCCCTTTCCACAGAACCTGGAGCTCGCGCTGGAGTTGGAGGAAATCATCCGCCGGCAGGGGGTCGTTCCGGCTACGATCGGTGTGCTGCAAGGCCGCGTGCACGTAGGTCTGGATAAGAGTCAGACCGAGCGCCTGGCGCAGGAGCGCGACTTGCACAAAATCAGCGCCCGCGACTTCGCCCCGGCCCTTACGTTCGGCTGGAGCGGCGGCACCACGGTGGCGGGTACGATGCTGGCAGCTCACCGCTCGGGCATCAAGATCTTTGCCACGGGCGGCATCGGCGGAGTGCATCGACACCCCAAATACGATATCTCAGCCGACCTGCCGCAGCTCGCATCTACGCCGATGATGGTTGTCTGCGCGGGCGCAAAGTCGATCCTGGATTTGGATGCGACGCTGGAATACCTCGACACCCATTCCGTGCCCGTGGTCGGATTTCAGACGGATGAGTTCCCGGCATTCTTTGCTCGTTCAAGCGGTTTGCGAGCGAGTTGTAGGGTGGAAACGCCGGAGCAGGCGGCGGCATTAGCGCGAAATCATTGGGGGTTGGGCATGTCCAGCGCAGTTTTGCTCACCGCGCCGCCGCCCGAGTCAGATGCGTTGCTGCATACTGAGGTCGAGCAGGCAATTCAGATTGCGCAAAAGGAAGCAGATGAACGTAATATCCGAGGACAATCCGTAACGCCGTTCTTGCTTCAACGGCTTACCCAGCTTACGGAGGGGCGCAGCCTGAGGGCCAATCTGGCGTTGTTGAAGAATAACGCCAGGATCGCCAGCCAGGTGTCGCAGTCCTTATAAAACTGCAGTTGTATTTATCCCGATTATGGAGTTTGCGTCAGCGCCTGCGTGGGTGGGCGCGTGTTCGTAATCGTTGGGGTCGGGGTGCGCGTCAGGGTTGGATAAGCGGTCGGCTTGGTCGTGGAGGTGGGGGATATATAGGGGGTTACGGTGGGGCGAGGCGTGCTGCT
Organism: Anaerolineales bacterium; assembly: GCA_020853835.1. GTDB lineage: Bacteria > Chloroflexota > Anaerolineae > Anaerolineales > UBA4823 > UTCFX2. Next base: position 2,544 of record JADYYC010000241.1, on the reverse strand, counting down.
AGGCGGTCGGGTTGAAGTTGGAAAAGGCGTTCGCGTAGCCGTATTGGTGCGGGTGGGCGTGACGCTCGGGGTCGGGGTCGAAGTCGGCTGAGGCGTTGGCGCTTCACCCTCGACGAGGAACCGGCCGGACTTCCTCCAGAGCTGGCCCACGAAAAGCTGAACTTCATACTCGCCAGGCAGCCATTCGGAGGGGTCAGGCTGCCAATCGGCGTAACCAAAACCGCCCGATCCTCCGTTCCAGGGCAGCGTCTCGTAGTGAACAAGCTCTCCATCTCTGTACCACAGCGCAGTCCACTGTGATCCTACGACCATCTGGTCATAGCTGAAAACGGCGTACATGTGATTGATCGGGTTTTGAAACACCTCCCCTGGCTTCAAGGGGCGGTATTCCGAGTCAATCCCATCTGTAAAGGTCAGATCCGAAAACAAGGCTTCCGGATTTGGGGTGGTGGTGCTCTCGAAGAGCATTTCAACTGCCAGCGGCAAAGCCGGGGTGGGGGTAATCGAAGGGGTGTTCGAGATCGCCGGGGTAACGGTAACGGAAGGCGTGAGCGTAATGGTAGGGGAGAGGGTGATCGAGGGCGTGAGCGTGATCGTCGGGGTAAGCGTGAACGTCGCGGTCGGCGTGTAATACCGGTATATGAACGGTTCTATCTGCGAGTTAAGCAGCACCGCCAGGATGCCCCAGAAGACGGCCCAGGCGAGCAGCCTCCAGCCGCGGGTCATGGTATCCCGGCGCATGCGAAAGAAAGGGAGGGCGCGCGCTTTGCGGATCGACTGAATCCCGAACCAGATGCTCAGGATCAGGGCGATCACCGAGATCACAAGCGCAGTCTGGATCGCGGTGTGGATATCCAGGGCCATGTCTCAGATCAGCCGCTGTCCTTTTTGATGACAGGATTACGCAACGTGCCCAGTCCTTCAATCGTGACTTCGACCAGGTCACCGTCTTGCAGCGGCCCCACGCCGGCAGGGGTGCCTGTCATCACAAGGTCACCGGGTTCCAAAGTCATAACAGACGAAATGAACGCAATAAGCTGGCGGACGTTAAAAATCATATCGCGGGTTGAGGACATCTGGCGCATTACACCGTTGACATGGCAGGTGATCAGGCTGTCGGCGGGGTCGAAATCGGTCTCAATCCAGGGGCCGATTGGGCAGAATGTGTCAAAGCCTTTGGATCGTGTCCATTGGCTGTCCTTGCGTTGCAGGTCTCTGGCTGTGACGTCATTTCCCACAGTATACCCCAGAATGTAGTCGAGCGATTCATCGGGTGAAAGCCAGCGGCCTCTTCTTCCGATCACGGCTACTAACTCAGCTTCGTGTTCGACCTGTTGAGACTGTGGGGGCAGCAGGATAGGCTCGTCTGGACCGATAACCGCAGAGGGCGGCTTGAGAAAGACGAGCGGTATCTCAGGCACTTCCGCCCCATGTTCGCGCGCGTGCGCCGCGTAGTTCATGCCAACGCCGATAATTTTTCCCGGCAGGGTGGGCGAAAGCAACCGGATCGACTCGAGGGGCGTATCGGCTTCCATGCGGCGAAATCCCTCGTAGGGCGAGCCTTCGATTGCCCCAGAAAACGCGCCGGTTGGTTCGTCCAACAGCCAGCCATAGGCTGGCGGCTGATCATCTTTCAGGTAGCGGATGATGCGCATCGAAAAAACCTCCTTGTTCGATTGGAGCGGGTCAATTACCGGGTTTTTGGGGGGATGCAGCTATATTAATCGAACGGCATCTGAATGCGTTCAGACAGTTCGGAGATCGCCTGTTCAGTCCCGGCAAAACGATCCGCGAACCGCCAGCGCAAAACCTGCGAGAGGGCATAGACGATCGCTTCAATGGACACAATGCCGACGCCCATTGAAGGGTGGGCGTGTGCGGCGAGCACGCTGTCGGCAAAGCGCGCCGAAGCAAGCGAGGCCGATCCCACAATTGCCGCGGTGGGGATGCCCTTTGTCTGCGCTTCTTCCAGAGCGCGGGCGATGTACGGTGCCTGACCGGCGACCTCCATAGCCAGAATGAGGTCGAAAGTCGTAGCGGTGTTCACCGTGCGGGCCAGGTCCGCGATGCCGGCGCGGGCGATGTAAACCGGGAACCCGCCTTCTTCCATGAACAACACCAGGCTGTAGGCCGAGGGCTGTGCGGGGCCCTCCGCCAGGATGATGATCCGGCGGGCCTGGCCGATCCTCTCTGCCAGGGCTTCCATGACTTCCGTATCCAGGGCTAAGCGGGACTGTTCAAGCGATATCGAGACTTCGCGCATCGCTTTGGTGGCGATCCCCGGAACGGATTTTTCGAGTTCCGCCTGTTTAGGCCGGATCAGGAGGTCATCTTTCACCCGCTGGCGGATTTCGCGCTGGAGCTTGGGAAAACCATCGTAGCCCAAGTGCTGTGAAAATCGCACAACGGTTGCTGCGTCCAGGTTGAGCGCATGAGCCAGCTCGCTTGCGGTCATGAATGCAGCTTCAACGTAAGAGTCGAGCAGAAAATCTGCCAGCTTTGAAAAACTCTTTGACATATTCGAGCGCTCTTGGCGGATGCGAT
>JADYYC010000240.1 GCA_020853835.1 Anaerolineales bacterium | reverse complement strand
GAGATCCTGGTCCCGGTAGCTATCAATAACATCTTCTTTATTGCATCGATCGTCGTTCTTTTCTTCCTGACGCTCGAGCTTGCCAAAGACCCACTCGTTGCCGGCGCGGCCTGCGTCCTGGCGAGCGTGTTTGCAGGCGACGTTTTTGTCTCGTACACGGCTTTGAGCGAGCCCATGTTGATCTTCTTCATGCTCCTGGCAAGCTTCCTCTTCTACAAGATGCACACCGGAGAGGGAGAAGATCGTCCCCGAAAGGCATTGATCACCGCGTTCGTCGTCCTGCTGGCAGCCGCGAGCCATTACATCGGTTGGTTTTTAGCGATCTTCTTCTGCCTGTATTTTGGCTATCATTTCACGATAGGATTGATCAGGAGGAACTACCCATCTGCCGGATATTATTTTTTAGCCATCGCGGTGTGTGCGCTTGTCCCAATTGCCTGGTTGTTCACCAATTATCTGCTGTATGGCGATCCTTTCTCTCCACTCCAGCTCGCCAGGCACGCCCAAGAAGCCTATATCGGGAAGATGGATGTCATCGAGCGGGTGCTGATCATTCCCAACGTGATCTTGTATGAATTCTTTCCAATCGTCGTTCCGGGGTTGCTCGCGGGCGTGTTCCTCTTTTTCAAGACCCGAAGAACGCTGGTTTATTTAATCCCGATGGGGTTCGTGCTTGGCTGGCTATGGCTGTCCACGGCGCTGGCGTTCAGCGCGCCTTATCAGGAACCACGCTACCTGGTTTTTGTCGGATGGGCTCTTTTACCTTTAACTGCGATTGCCGCCGGGCATCTGTGGAATGCATGGGGGGTTTGGGGGAAAGCGCTCACAACGGGCTTATGCACGGTCATTCTATTTTTCAATATGCAGCAGATCGGGTCTTTTCGGAATTCGTTTGAAGAATATGTGCGCACCACGGCGATGCAAGCCAGGTATTGGCTGGCAAAAGAGCCGGAATCCGCACGGGTTTTTCTATTCCAGGAATTCCCGGTCGAAGCCGGGGTGATCCCGGTGATCTCTGGCTCGCCGGAGCGAATCGTCACCGTATCAGAAGATGAGATAATCAAGGTCTTACCTAACTTGCAGGAATTTTTTAACAGCAAGGCCAGACCCTGGTTGTTCATCACCAGGGAGAAAGTCTTAGCAGACGAGGCCAAAAGGCAGCATCTGTTTGTCCGGCGGACGGGGAAATACTTTTTGATTTCTGATCAGCCGTTCTGACGGCCTGGGGATCGAAACGCCTTATGGCGCAATCGGCATTTTTGAGAGCGCCTCAGGATCGATATAGATGAATTCTGAGCCCTTGACGCCCTGGCGGTATCCGTCGTACTGCATCCCGGAGGGGCGATAAAAGGGCCAGTCACAGGCCTGTTGGAGGGCTTTGTTGAAATAAATCACGCCCGAAACACCTGGCGAGTTTGCCAGGTAAGTATAGGAATCCACCAGCCATTGATTCTTTGCCTGATGATCCATTCCAAAAGGAGAATAGGCCGTGGTCGCAGTCTGGGCGATAAAGATCGGTTTTGAAGGCGCCATTGCGCGCATGCGCGCAATATACGGGCCATAGACCTGTGCCGGTCCATCCCATTGTTTCCACTGCGCTGCAGGGCAGTATCCCGAATTGTACGCGCTTAGGGCGTTTACCTCGACCAGTGCATCGCCAGGGAAATAGTTTTCAAAGGGAAAATCGTTTTCGCTCCACCCATTGGGGGCGAAGGTCCAGCGAACCGCGGAGGAGGCTCGCTCTTGATCGAAAATATTCTGAATTCTCGAATAGGCAGCCTTGAAATCGGCAGGAGAACCATGGTAGGGCACCCAATTGCCGTTCATCTCTTGAAGCGGAGCCAGGAACGCTTTTCGATTCTGGTTTTTAGTGAGACCTTCCTCGCGCCACTGCCTGAAGGCCTGGGCCATTTTGCGAATCTCGCCGTCCAGTTGGCCGGCATTGATGTATTGAAGCGATTTGGAGGTCTCCAGGTTGACAAAGGGGGTATAGCCCGAATCCCAGATCAACCCCAGCGGAACGGGGATGTTGTAGTCAGGATGAGCGTCTTCGATTGCGATGAAGGTGCCCAGAATCGACATGCGTTTGCCAGACCAGGAGTCGATCGCCTTGGCCTCGTTATCAATTGTGGATTGCCAGCCCAGATATCCATCGGTATAGGTGCCCAAGAGCACCTGGCGCGGGCCGCTGGCATATACCGACGGAATGTAAACTGTGTGGGGGCCTTTTAAGGGGTCTTGAGATTGTTCTTCTGGTACTGGAGGCGTGTCAGAAGCAAGAGAAGCGTGGCCGGTGAAGCCCAACAGAGCCAGCACGAGAGCGATCATTAATGTTATGTTGATTTTACGCATCATTGCTTTCCTCAGATGCTCGATTCTGCTGCCAGGCGATACGCCAGTAAAGGCAGGTTTGGGCGGCTTTTTCGACCACGAATCGTGATAAAACCAAAGCCATCCTATACACCCATTTTAACCAATTTAGGTTACCGTGATCTTAGAACGCAATTACAGATTTGTTATGTTAAAGTGAATTCGAGACAAGGGCCTTTCGTCGCTGCAAGGGCGGTAAATGCACGCAGCAGTCCCAGCAAGAGCAGCGTGGAGATTGCCTCAACCCAAAAAGCGGGCTTTGCAATGACTATCTCAGCCTTCCCGAACCGACATTATGTCAAATCAAGGCCTTATGACCATCAAGTCGATGGAAGACTTCTATATGTTGATAATCTATCAAGGGTTGGCTTTAGAAGCAAGATGACTATGGTAATGGCGCAGATCAAGGCGAAATCGAAAACGAAGTTGGCGAAGAACAAATGTTTTTCCGTGTCAGCACGGCCGGCGCCAATGAATGCAACAATGATCTCGCTAGCACAGGCAATCGAGGTTAACAAACCAATTTTAGCCAGGCTCCGGATAAATGAATCCTGAGCTCGTAACAGCGTGCCGATAAAAAGCAGGTAGAAGAATAAAAGGACGACAAATAGAGAATTTCCCTTAGGGAAGAAGTGATATTTGAGTTTTGACCAGAAATTCAAGACCCGCTCGTTTCTCACCAGTGGATCGTCGATGGCGTATTTTCCCAGATATGAAATTGATAAGTTCTGCATTTTACCGGCCATCCACTGAACGCCGG
>JADYYC010000239.1 GCA_020853835.1 Anaerolineales bacterium | reverse complement strand
GCTGTGATATCATTATCGCCGCGCAACACGCACTGCTGGGCTTGCCAGAGCCCCGCCGGGGGCTCCTCGCAGACACCGGCGGTGTTTTAAAACTCCCCCAGCGCATTCCATACCATCTCGCGATGGGAATGATCCTGACGGGCCGCTTGATCTCTGCCGACGAAGCCTGCCGCATGGGCCTGGTCAATCAGGTGGTCCCCCAATCCGAACTGCTGGAGACGGCCGGGAACTGGGCTAACGAAATCCTCGAGTGTGCGCCGCTGGCCACCCAGGCGGCAAAACAGATTGTCATGCAGGTTACCGACCCCGAGAGGGTGGTCAGCGCGGAGGCGATCGAACAGATGGAAGCAGTGCAGAGGCTGCGCGCCTCCGAGGACTTCCGCGAAGGCCCGCGCGCCTTCGCCGAGAAACGAAAACCGGTGTGGCAGGGCAGATAGACGGATTGTATGAGCTGGGATGAGCGCGCGAGGAGACAGCTTCAACCCAAAAAGCGGGCGTTGCAATGACGTGAAAGGCGAGTGTCGTGCAGTGCAGACTTCGGAAGTCTCGCAGACTTCCGAAGTCTAAAGACAGCTTCAACCCAAAAAGCGGGCGTCGCAATGACGTGAAGGGCGAGTGTCGTGCAGTGCAGACTTCCGAAGTCTCACAGACTTCGGAAGTCTAAAGACAGCTTCAGCCCAAAAAGCGGGCGTCGCAATGACGTGAAAGACGAGTGTCGTGCAGTGCAGACTTCCGAAGTCTCGCAGACTTCGGAAGTCTATAGACAGCTTCAGCCCAAAATGACAATCTCGGCCGTCTCGAACTGACGGTAAATATTTCCAGGAGGATGATTTATGAGTAACAACGGCATGGCATTGGGTGGGATTCGCGTATTAGACTTCAGCCATGTTTGGCAGGGCCCTTTGGCGACCCAGATATTGGCCGATTTTGGCGCCGATGTGATCAAACTCGAACGGCCAGGCGCGGGGGATTGGAGCCGGAGCTGGGGGCCGTTCATCGACGGCATGAGCACGCCGTATGCAGGCCTTAACCGCAACAAGCGTTGTGTGACGATCGATTTGAAGTCCGAGGCGGGTCTGGAGATCGTTTTGCGCCTGGCGCAAAGCGTGGACGTCCTGGTGCACAACTTCCGCCCCGGCGTCATGGAGAAGTTCGGCCTCGGATACGAAAGCCTGCGCAAGACTAACCCCCGGCTTATTTACGCCTCGTCGAGCGGCTGGGGGGATAAGGGCCCCTACGTCGAGCGCGGGCGGCCCGGTCACGACCTGCTGGCGCGCGCCGCGGCGGGCTGGTTTCAGGCAGTGGTACCCGGCAAGCCGCCCATCCCGTGCGGGCTGTCCGCCGACCAGCCGGCGGGCTTGATGCTGGCGATCGCCATCCTGGTTGCGCTGGTCTCCCGCGAGAAGACGGGGGTGGGGCAGCGCGTCTCCACCGACCTGTTCAGCGTGGCTCTGTATTCCCACATCTGGGAGTCGGTAGAGACCCTGAACCGCGAGCGCATCCACGTCCAGAGCGGCATCGGCGCCACCGAGGAAGCGATCCAGAAATCCTTCTGGACCCGCGACGGCCTCATCGAACTCTCGCCGGTCTTCTCGGACAACGCTCTGCGCGATATTTCCATCGCGCTGGGGTTGGACGATCTTTCTCAAGACCCGCGTTTTTCCACCGAGGAGCGCCAGCTTGCCGCCAGCGAGACGCTGAACGACATCCTGGCCGAACGCTTCCGCGAGAAGACCACCGCAGAGTGGCTCTCGATCCTGGAGCGCCAGGGCGTCTTGTGCGGAGAGATCAAGACCTTCGAGGAAGCGGTCTGCGATCCGCAGGCGGAAGCGAACGAAATGGTCGTCGAGATGGAACACCCCGAGTTGGGCGTCCTGCGCTTCCTGGGCATGCCCATCCGGCTCCATGGAACCCCCTCATCTCTGCGCATCCCCCCCAGCGGTGTTGGAGATCACAACCGCGAAGTGCTGAGCGAGATGGGCTACTCGGACGAAGAGATTGATGAGCTGGCGGCTCAAGGAGTGTTTGGGTAATTTGGAAACTGGCCGGGTCAGCGTTACGGGGTTTGGCTTTCTGAAAGAGCGCCTGGGCCGGGACACGACCGTCCCGGCCGGGCAAACCGCGGCGCAGGCGGTGAAAAGCCTGCACCTGGAAACCGCCGGCGGCTTACCGGTAACGCCGGTGGTCAATGGCAAGGTGGTCGACTGGGGTTATGTGTTACAGCCCGGCGACCGCCTGCAATTGATGCCCACGCTGGGCGGCGGCTGAGAAAAAAACAAAAACGAATGGCAACACCAGTTCGAACCACATGGACAAGCACAAACCTGATCATCACTTGAGCAAAGAAGGAGTCAACAATGGTTACTGGCAATGCTGAATTTAGCGGTGTATACGGCAAGATCTTACACGTTGACTTGACGACGCAAGAGACCTGGATCGAAAACCCGCCCGAGGAGGTCTATCGCAAGCTGGTCGGCGGCCGGGCGCTGATCGCCTATCTGCTCCTGACTTACCTGCCCCCACACGCCGATCCCCTGGGGCCCGAGAATTTGCTGATCTTTGCGCCGGGGATTTTACAGGGCACCAACCTGCCCGGCTCGGGCCGGCATGCCGTGGGCGCAAAATCCCCGCTCACCGGGGGGCTGGGCAGCGGCGAGGTGGGGGGCTGGTGGGGGCATGAGTTCAAACGCACCGGTTATGATGCGCTGGTGATCCACGGGCGCGCGCCCACCCCCGTCTACCTGTGGATCCACAACCAGCAGGTCGAGATCCGCCCCGCGGAACATTTGTGGGGGAAGGAGACCGCAGACGTTCAAGCGCTGATCCGCGAGGAATTGGGAGACGCCAAAATCAGGGTGGCTCAGATCGGGATCGCGGGAGAACACCAGGTGCGCTTTGCCGCCCTGATGCACGATATAAACCGCGCCGTCGGCAGGACCGGGATCGGGGCAGTGATGGGCAGCAAGAACCTCAAAGCGGTGGCTGTGCGCGGCGCCCTGTCTTTGCCGGTCGCGGAGCGCAAGCGCATTTCAAAGGTCGCCAAATGGCTGGGCGACAACTACCTGGAGAAGGCCGGTTGGGCGGTCGAGATGGGCACGCCCATGGGGCTGATCTTCATGGAGCAGATGGGCATCCTGCCCACGCGCAACTTCCAGGATTACCAGTTCCCCGAGGCTGGAAATATCGGCGGGCAAACGATGCACGCCACGATTTTGATAGAGCGCGATACGTGCATGGTGTGCCCCATACGCTGCAAGCAGGTGGTGGAGATCCCCGAAACAGACGGCCCGTACAAGGTCGATCCCGTCTACGGCGGGCCGGAATACGAGACGCTCTCCGCCTTTGGATCAAACTGCGGGGTGGGCGATCTGAGCGTGGTCGCCAAAGCCAACGAGCGCTGCGCCGCCTATGGGTTGGACACCATTTCGACCGGCGGCACCCTGGCCTTTGTGATGGAGTGTGTCCAACGCGGGCTGCTCACTGAAGCGGATACCGGCGGTTACCTGCCCCAATGGGGCGACCCCCAGGCAGTGCTCGAGGGCATCGAGATGATCGCCACCCGGCGCGGGTTCGGAGACCAGATGGCGGACGGCGTGGCGCGTTTAGCCGCCCGGATCGGCCAGGGATCGGACGAGTTTGCGCTCCACGCGCGCGGGCTGGAAGTCGCCCTGCACGAGCCGCGCTTCAAGCCCTCCATGCTCATCGGTTACGCCACCGGCCCCCTCGGAGGCGACCACATCACCAGCGTGCAGGACAGCGACTACGCCGGCCCCGGCGACAACGTCGACCGGGTGAACGCCGTCTACCCGATGCCCCCGCTCGAACGGCACGACATGAGCGAAGACAAGCTGAACCTGGTTTACTACGAGACCAACTGGCACCACTTCCTGGACTGCGCGGTGATGTGCTACTTCCACCCCTACCGTTACGAGCACATGGCCGAGGTCCTGAGCGGCGCGACGGGCAGGGAGTACACCATCCACGACGTGCTGGCGGTCGGAGAGCGGGCGAACACGCTCAGCCGCCTGTTCAACTACCGGGAGGGGTTCACCCAGATAGACGACCGGGTGCCGCGGCGCTTCCTCAAAGCCTTCAAAGAGGGGCCCATCGCCGGAGAGACGCTCGGCCCCGAGATGTTCGAGAAGATGCTGCGCCGCTATTATGAAAAGATGGGCTGGGACCGCGAGACGGGCTACCCCACCCCGGAACGCCTCGCCGCCCTGGGGCTGGCCGAGCTGCTGTTGGACATCCCTCTGAGCGCGGGGTAGCCGGCCCGTGGAAACCTCTTTCCCTGGCGTCGATCGAGTGATTACGACGGGCGTGCTGGTCGTCGGCGCCGGCGCGGCCGCCATCCGGACGGCCGTGGCCGCCGCCGACGCCGGCGCGCAGACCACCGTCGTCTTGAAGGGGCAGCGCGGGCGCTCGGGGGCCACCGTATCGCCCGACTCGCCCGGGGTTGCCTGGCAGGTCGCCGACGTTTGCTCTGGAGACGGCGACAGCCCCGAAGTCCACTTTCGCAACATCTACGATGTCGCGTTGGGGATGGCGGACCCCCGCCTGGCGCGGGTTCTGGCTTATGAGATCGTAGAACAGACGGAGTTGCTGGAGGGCTGGGGGCTGCGCTTTATCCCCGACCCCGAGGGCAAAAAGCCGCACTACTCCGGCTACTCCTGCTTTGGCGACCAGCCCCGCGCTCACGGCATCGCCAACACCGGTTTTGGACACGCCGGGGACGTGGTGCGCGTGCTGGTCGACCAGTTCCGGGCGCGCGACGTGGCGGTGCATGAGAACATCTTTATCACCGACCTCCTGGTGCAGGACGGCGCCTGCGCCGGCGCGCTGGCGCTCGGAGGCGCTGGCGAGGTCATCGCCTACCGGGCCGGGGCGGTGGTCATCGCCTCCGGCGGGGCGCGGCAGATCTTCCCCCAGGAGCCCGACCGCGCCCCGATCGACACCACCGGCGACGGGTACGCCATGGCGCTGCGCGCCGGCGCCG